>JADGAO010000233.1 GCA_015231995.1 Nitrospinota bacterium
TCACCCCGTTAAGGCAGGAGCTGAGGAACGGCGACATCGTGGAGATACTGACGAGCCAGAGCCAGCGTCCCAGCAGGGACTGGCTCAAGTTTGTCGTCACGGCCAAGGCCCGCACGAAGATCACCGCCTACCTGCGCCAGATGGAAAAGCAGAGAGCCTACGCCCTTGGCAAGGAGCTGATGGAGAAAGAAATGGCGCGGCACGGCGTCGGCTCCCATTCGTACATGGAAGACGTCCATTTGCTACCGGCCGCGCAGGCCGTCGGCTACACATCCGCAGAGAGCATGTTGGTGGCCATCGGCATGGGCAAGCTCAAGCTATCCGCCGCGCTAGCCAAGATACTGCCCAAGGAGGCCCTCGCCGACCGCGAAAAAAGGGCCGACGCCGACGCGCTCAAAAAGATAGAGGAGAAACCTCAGAAAGCCTCCAAAAACGCCGGCGTGAAAATACAGGACATGGACGACATGCTCATCAAGTTCGCGCATTGTTGCAACCCCGTGCCAGGCGACGCGATAAGGGGTTTCATATCGCGCGGCAAAGGCCTTGTCGTCCACACGGCGGACTGTCCGAACGCCCTCAATCTAGGGCTGGACTCCGAGCGGTTTGTGGAGGTGGAGTGGGACATAAAGAGCGCCGGCAAACATCAGGTCACCATCTCCGTCGTCACCGAAGACAAACCCGGTATGCTGGCCAACGTCTCCGCCGCCATCGCCGACAACGGCTCCAACATCACCGAAGCGAGCATCGCCGCCGACCAGAGCAACAGAGGTTACATTCATTTGACCATCGAGATAGCCGACCTGGGCCAGCTCCGCAAGATAATGGGCGCGGTCATGCGCCAGCCGGGGGTGATAAGCGTGGAGCGTGTGCGGGACAAAAACGCTTTGCGAACCTCGTCGAGGCTCAAGCATATTGACGCTTCGTAGCGCGCGAACCTCCCAGACGCGGGGGGCGACGCGCCCCTACCTCACTTCTCCCACAAAACCGAAACCTCTCCGAGCAACCCGGACATCACCATCCGATAGGGCGCGCCATTAACCTTGTCACGCGGGAACTTGACGATATAGAACTTGCGGAAAGTGGATTGGTAGGGAAGGTTGTCGCGTAACGCAAGATTGTCGCGTTCCACCTTCGTTACGGAAGATGGGCGGACCGGGCCTGTGGGGGTGTCTAGAAGCAGGGTCCAGCGGGAGCTTTTATCGGCAAGGTCGTTCCATTCGTCTTTGGCCGCGTAGACTCCAAGTACGAACTGCGCCTCCTTGACGTCGTCAGCCGTCTCAACCTTGAGCATGGAGTCCTTCTCTTCCGCGCCCAATCTTTTGATGGACGACTCCTCATCCACTTTGGCCCGGCGGACATCCATGTCATACAGCGTCGCGTCGAATATTACAATCGTGTCGAACTGGGAATAGAGCTTAACCGTTCGTGTCTTGTCCCGCACGGCGCTCATAAGCGGATTCTCGTGTATCTGGAATTTCGAGCGGGCAGTCCCGGCGCACGAGACGACAATGGGGGCCGTCGCAAGCAGGGCCGCTAAAGCAAATTTGGATTTCAACGCAGGTAATCCTCCAGAATCCTGACCTTGGTTTTCATGCGGAGAGCTTTTTTTGCCGCCTTCTCGATCTGGCGGACGCGCTCTCGAGTCAGCTTCAACTTTTTGCCAATCTCCTCGAGCGTCATGGGAGGCTCGTCAAATCCGTATCGCATCCGCAACACGGCCGCATCTCTCTGCGGTAGCTCATCGAGCAGTTTGGCCATGTCATGGTGCATGCAAAGCCTTATGAAGTCCTCCTCCACCGAAATACCGTCCTCCGGCTGAAGAATATCCATATAGCTTTGCCGGTTATCGTCGCTTATGGGGGAGTCGAGACTGACATAATCCCTGTACACCCTCAGTATGATTTCCAGAGTGGACAGTTTTATCCTAAGCCGCCGGGCCACCTCGTCCACCCTCGGTTCCCTGTGGAGTTCCTGCGTCAGCGCTTCCACGGCCTTGGTGATTCTCGAAAGAAGTCCGGCCTGCTTGAGAGGCAGGCGCACAACCCGCGCCTGTTCGGCCAACGCCCTCATGATGGACTGACGAACCCACCACGACGCATAGGTTATGAACTTTACGCCCTTTTCGGATTTGAACCTGTTGGCGGCGGTGAGCATACCGATGTTGCCCTCGTTGACCAGGTCGGACATGGACATACCCATTCCTTTGTACCTGTTGGCCACCAGGACAACATACTTCAGGTTCCGCTCCACAAGTTTCTGGAGCGCCTCTTTCCCCCCGTCCTTCGCCAATTCCATCTCTTCGTCGCGGGTAAGGGGGTTTAGTCCGCGGATGTCCCTAAGATAGGCCTTTAAGGAATCTTCGATATCTGCCTTGATTGTCATCATGTGGTCGAGATCGAGGTCGCCTTTTTAAATTTGTGTCGGGGCGCCAGAGCGCATCGTCAGTTTCCGCCTTTGAGAAGCTCCCTTTCAACCAGGGGCAACAGCTTTCTCCACTCTTCTATCAGGGGCGCAACGTCATACTCCAGGATATCCGCTACGAGCACCCAATCCTTGTTTACCTGCGCGGCTTCAAGGTCCTTGAGGGCCTTCAGCAGACGCGCTTCTTTTGCGCTAAGGCTTTCCCCGGCCTCGTCGAGGATGACGGAAAGGTCGGTTCTGGAAAGATGTTTGACCGTCTCGACAAGCTCTGTGAAGACGGCCAGCCCTTCGAGGGCCTTGCCCAGATGGGAGTTTGCTTCTTCTTCGCTCCCGACGCGGAATTTGTCGGCCACGCCCCTGGCGCCTTCCGTGAGCCTTCCCAGATACTCGCCCATACCGCGCAAAAGCTCCGCCGCTTTTTCAAAGGGCCTTTTTATGGTCACTACCTGCACGGAACTTATCTCCGAGACGGGCGTGGGGTTCCCTTCTGTCTCCAGCGCGCTCACATCCATGCGTTCGCCATCAACTGTGAGCGACACTATCAACTCGCCCGGCTCGAACTTCGCCGCCTTGATTTTTTCCACAAGGCCTGCAAGGTCCGTCACGCCAGACCGGTCCACGGCATAGCTCTCGTCGTTGACCTGGATATTTATGCTCATCAGAATCGCCTTATTTTGTATTCGCGTTTTATGCGCATCTTATACGACTATTCAGTATATCAGCATTGAAATTGTAGGGAAACCTTCTACGTCCGCCAGATTTTCAACGCGGCCTGTGTTAACACGTTTTTCAGGCCTGCAAACCTGAAACAGGAGGGCGCAGGACGCCTATTCCGTTTTTTTCGCTGGTTCGGCGGGGGCGTTGATTACAAATAAAGTCGAATCGCTCCACTTGGTGTCGAAATCCCAGAGCGATACGAAAAACAGGATGTAATTGAACGGCGGCATAAGCTTTATGGCCTTCATCTCGCACTTCACGGAAGCGAAGTGCCTGCCGAAAGCGCGCATGTCCGCCGCCGCGCCAAGATCCACATTCTCCAGGTGCGTCATCCATTTCTCCAGAGCCTCCCGCTCCTTGAGGACCGTCGGCTCTTGAGGTTGCGGGGAGGATTCTTTGGGCGGGGCGGGGCTTGTGGAGCCGTTTTCTTTTTCCTTGTCCCTTTCCCTGTCTTTATCCTTGTCTTTATACTCGGCCGCCGAAAGTTCCTGGTCGAAACTTATCGTTTCCGGGCTGTCTCCCTTTTTTTCCCATGTAAGGTAGGCCTTGCGGAGGGTGTCGTATTTAACCAGCTTTTTGACGGCAACTTCGCGGATGGTTTCGTTCCACACCACGCGCCGGACCCGTTCGAGTTTTACCAGGTATGTGAAGGTGACCGGGGCGCCGCTTTCTATGCTGTCTTTTATCTCTCTGGTCATGGCGCCTTTCAGCGTGGCGGAAACCATGACCCTGTCCGGCGGGCCGACCCGCACCACATCCACTATATAAGCGTCCTCGGCGTGGACGCCGGTGGCCGTCAATGCAAGGAAGAATAAAACGGCGACGGTTCCCGAAAGTAATCTTTTCAAAAAACCGGACTCCGTAAAGATTGACGAAAAATTCATCGAAGCGTAATCCGACAGGAAAAAACATTAACACTATACGCCATCCCCTAAAAAATCAAGGGAATTAAACCGAATTTCGACTGAAATGTCATCACAAGGAGAGCTTTGCATAACCCCCAAAACGCCCCATAAATCAATGCTCGGTGGGGTGTTCTTCACCCCGCCGTCTTTGTTTATAAAGCGTCTTAAGATTAGGAGTCCGAGGTGAAGAACGCCCCTTTGTCCCCCGAAGCTCGGGGGACCGCCACAACGTGGCGAGGGGGGGTAATTAAACCCCTTCGGCGCGATGACGCGCCACCTCCCCGAACTTCGGGGAGGGAAAAGGAAGGAGCCTTCGCTTCGCCCTGCAATGTACAAGAACACCTCGGACAGTAGCAAGAGTGTTATGCAAAGGTCTCCGTCACAAGGAGGCCCTAACGACTGCTGTCATCATGAGGAAGTCCCTTCTTCGCTGACGCTCATCAGGACAAGCTCTTGACCGAAGGATCAACATAGAACAAGGGGTTTTGGAGACTCAAGGCCATCTAGGAAATAAAGGTTTTTCAAGTTTGGCCAAGGGGTTTACATGGCAGGCGAGGCCGGGGTTCTAAACGCCCCGGCCTCCATTCACGCCGTTAGAAGTCCTTGAAATCTTCCTCCATCGGGATCATCTCTTCGGCGGAGGATTTTCCGTTGTCGCTTCCAGCCGAAGCGGTTCCAGCTTTGCCCGTGCGCGCCGTGTCGTGACGTTCCGGCGCCTTCAACGACTTGGGTCTGGCGCGCCTGATGCTTACAGGCCCTGTCACGACCTCTCTGCCATGCCCGTTGCCGCCGCTCCCAAGGAAACCTTTCACCTTGGTTGACGAAGCGCCTTCCACAAGGCCGACCAGGTCGCCGACCATCTCTTTGAGCCTG
>JADGAO010000234.1:0-2352 GCA_015231995.1 Nitrospinota bacterium
AATACTAACCCATCATCAGAGGTTGGACAATTATAATATGGTTAGGCCTGAACAGTAATCGCGTTTTACAGTTTGCTCTCCGGCAAGACTGCTACAGGAGAATATGGGGCAACGCTATGAAATCAAATACCCTCTACACCACCATATCGTCCCTGTTCACCACTTCGTCATAAATCTTATACCCTAGCGTAGCTTCTATCTGGCTCGAATGTTTGCCCATTATCTGCCCCACTTCGCGGGCGTCGTAGTTGGTCAACCCCTTGGCGAACGATATGCCGTCCGGGCCTTCGATTGTTACCGCGTCGCCGCCGCCGAAGTCGCCGGTAACTTTCGTTATGCCGGAGGCGAGCAGGCTACGGCCTTTGTTGATTATCGCGTCGCGGGCGCCGTCGTCAACGGTTATCACCCCTTTGGAAACCAGCGTGTACTCTATCCAGTGCCGTTTGCTATCCATCCGGTTTTCGTGGGGGAAAAAGAGCGTCCCCACGGCCTCGCCCGCAACCGCGGAGAGCAGGGCGCCTTTAGTCAACCCCGGCAGTATCACCGTCGGCACGCCGAACCGCGCCGCTTCCGCCGCCGCCCGGGTTTTGGAGGCCATCCCGCCAAGCCCCGTGCGCGATGACGAATCACCCGCCATCTTCAACACTGTCTCGTCAACTTCCTCCACGAACTCTATTTTCGTGGCCGTCGGGTCGAGCCTCGGGTCGGCGGTGTAAAGCCCGTCCACGTCGGAGAGTATCGCCAGCAGATCGGCCTCCACAAGGTTCGTCACCCGCGCCGATAGAGTGTCGTTGTCTCCGAACTTTATTTCGTCAACCGCCACGGTGTCGTTTTCGTTTATCACCGGCACGGCTCCGAACTCGAAAAGCGTGTTGAGCGTGTTGCGCGAATTGACGAACCGGTCGCGGTCCCGAAGGTCGTCGTGGGTCAATAGCACTTGCCCGACTTTAAGGCCGCGAGTGGCGAAATGCAAAGCCCACATGCTGATAAGGCCGCTCTGTCCAACCGCCGCCGCCGCCTGTTTGACAGGTATGGGCAGTCCGCGCCGTGGCACACCCAGCGTCCGCGCGCCAAGCGCCACCGCGCCGGAGCTGACCAAGGCCACTTTTTTGCCGCTGTTGACAAGCTCTGCGACCTGACGGGCGATTTCTTCGATGACCGACTCGTCCAAATCGGTGTAACTGCCACCGGTGAGCACGCCACTGCCCACTTTGACCACTATTCTGCGCGCCGATGATAGAAGCTTCTTGCGGCGTTCCGCTCCGTTACCGCTCATGCTCCGCAGATTTTCCTGAGCGTGGCGAGCTTCTGCGCCGCATTGCCGGAGTTCAGCGATTTTTCGGCGAGTATCAACCCGTCGTCAATAAACTTCGACAGCCCGCCAGCGCATATCACAGCCGCCGCGTTAAGCAGGGTTATATCGCGGTGCGCCCCTTTTTGGCCGTTGAGCACATCCATCGTGATCTTCGCGTTTTGTTGCGCGTCGCCGCCTTTCAGCGATTCCGCGCTATGTATCGGCATTCCGAACTGTTCCGGCGTGATGGTGAACGTTTTCATTTTTCCATCGTCGAGAAACGCAACATCGGTAGGGCCGGTGACGGTTATCTCGTCCAGCCCGTCGTGTCCGTGGACGACGAAAACTTTTTCCGCGCCAAGGTTCTTTAGCGTGCTGGCGATCGGCTCGATAAGACTGCGGCTGTAAACGCCGACAACCTGCCGTTTAGCGCCCGCAGGGTTCGTCAACGGGCCGAGAACGTTGAACACCGTGCGAACGCCGATATCACGCCGCGCCCCTGCGACATGTTTCATCGCGCTGTGCATCACCGGCGCAAAAAGAAAACCGATACCGGCCTGCGCCAGGCACTCCTCCACCCGCGCAACCTCCGCCTCCACGTTGACCCCAAGAGCCTTTAGCACGTCGGCGGAACCGGACTTGCTGGAGATGGCGCGGTTGCCGTGTTTGGCGACGGTAAGCCCCGCCCCAGCCGCGACGAACGCCGCCGTGGTGGATATGTTGAACGTGCTGGCCCCATCGCCGCCAGTGCCGCATGTGTCCACAACCACTCCCGATCCGGCGGCGACTTTAAGAGCCTTCTCACGCATAACGCGGGCGGCGCCGGTTATCTCGTCCACCGTCTCCCCCTTCATCCGCAGGGCGGTGAGGAACGAGCCTATCTGCGCCTCCGATGCGCCTCCGGTCATTATCTGCTCCATCACGGCTACCATATCGGTTTCCGCGAGGTCTTTTTTCTCTATCAGCCGCGCAATGGCGGATTTTATGTCCATTTC
This sequence comes from Nitrospinota bacterium, assembly GCA_015231995.1. Lineage (GTDB taxonomy): Bacteria > Nitrospinota_A > UBA7883 > UBA7883 > JACRLM01 > JADGAO01. Next base: position 2,290 of record JADGAO010000234.1, read on the forward strand.
CCCCTGTCACCTTTCCTTGATAACTTTCCCATCCTTGCAAAGGAGACCTTTGCATAATCCGTC
>JADGAO010000234.1:2962-4908 GCA_015231995.1 Nitrospinota bacterium
CAAAACGGGTTTTCCACCCCTCTGTAAATCCCTTTGCCGTCGTGACGCACCATACTGGTCTTCCCGTGCATCAGCGTTTTGGCTTTGATGATCCTGCCGCCATACGCCGCCGACATGGACTGATGCCCAAGGCACACGCCAAGCAGGGGCGTCTTGCCCATGAACGTCCTGATGACGTCCATGGATATTCCAGCCTCCGCCGGGGTCTTGGGGCCGGGCGAGATGACGATCCTCGACGGAGCCAGTTTTTCAAGCTCTCCGATCGTGATCTGGTCGTTGCGGAAAACCCGGACATCCTCCCCCAACTCTATGAGGTACTGCGCCAGGTTGTATGTGAACGAGTCGTAGTTGTCTATAAGCGCGAGCATTGTAAACCGTATCGTGAATAATGAAAGCCTAGTATATGACTTTGCCGTTCCGATTTGAAGGCCTCAAATCCATTCCTCCGCTTCCTGCCGTTCGGGTGTATACTATCCGGCAGGAAGAGGCGTTGACTCTTCCATGAGGCTCTTTTCAGGATTGCGTATAGTCCGCTTTCAGCTGAAACAGAGGCTAACGCCGGTCCGTTCCAGTATTACCGAGGAATAGGAGACGCGCGATGATAAAGAAGAATCGGCCCACAACACCAACATTCTTTTTCCTTTCCATTACGGCTATCGTTTTTGCGCTATCGCTCCAACCACCGGGGACCGCCTTTAGCGCCGAGATGGATCGGGCAGGGTTCACCAGCGCCACCGTGTGCGCCTATTGCCATGAGGATATTTATGAAAGCTGGAACAGGTCGGCCCACTCATGGAGTTACTCCGATTCCACGTTCATGGACGCATACCGCCATGCCTACACGGACACCAAAGGAGCCGCCAAAGACCTCTGTTTCACCTGCCACGCCCCCACCACCATTGTCACCAAAGATTTTGACGGAGCCATGCCGATAACCAAAGAAGGCGTCACATGCGACTTCTGCCACAGCGTGGAGGACGTGAACCTTTCCCACGCGGCCACCCCGTACAAGATTGACGTCGGTGGGCAGAAACGGGCCTCCATGGCGCTGGATAAAAGCAGGAAGTTCGAGAAGACCGACGCCGCCCACCAGGCCGCGTACGCCAAGTGGTTCAACAAGTCGGAGATGTGCGCCGGTTGCCACGAGATAACGAACATGAAAGGCGTGGTAGTGGGAGGCACATACTCCGAATGGAAGTCGTCCGCCTATTCCAAGGGCGACTACGCCAAGAAATCCGTCCAGTGCCAGGACTGCCACATGGCCCGCATCAAGGGCAACCCGGTTAATCCTTCCGTGAAGAAAATCGCCAAAGACACGGTTCCCGATCACAGTCTTTCACACAACCTGGCCAGGCTTGCTGGTTCGGTCACACTGGAGATCGTCAAGGCCGAACGCGCCGATGGCGGCAGGTATGTAGTGGAGATGGCCGTGACCAACGTGAAGGCCGGGCATAACATCCCGACCGGGCTTCCATCCAGCTCGCTTACGCTGGAAGTGGAGGCTCAACCGGCCGGAGCGGGCGCCGTGATCATGCGAAAGACTTTGGGCAAGACGGTTGTTGACGCGAAGGGCTCCGCCCTCTTCACCGATGTGGATGCGTACATACACGGGGCGAAGATATCCGAAAACACCTCGCTTGCGCCAAATGAAAAGCGGGTCGTGAAGTTTGATTTCGCTTCCATCCCACAGGGGAAGGTGAGCGTGACAGGGAAGGCGTATCTCTCCAACTCCACGCACAACTCGCATATCCCGTTGGCGTCGGTGGAGAAGAAGTGAATCCGACTTTTTGCCCCCGACAAGGGGGCAGTGGCATCAGTCGTCGACCAATGACCCACCCCCTCTCCCGCGCAATATCGCGGGAGAGGGTTGGGGTGAGGGCTACAAGCAGTGTTTTGAGTTCGGGCTACGTTTAGCTCAGTATTATTTAGGCTCTGTTTGTAACCCC
>JADGAO010000235.1 GCA_015231995.1 Nitrospinota bacterium
TGCCCGTGTCGCGGACGGCTATCGCGCTCTTTAATCCGGGCGGGGTGAAAACGGCGATTTTGTCCCCCCTGGAGCAGAACTTGATGGCGTTTGTCATAAGGTTGAGCAGAACCTCGTCGAAAAGAGCCGTGTCCGCGTAAAGCCTCATGTCCACCGGAACGTCGTTGATTATCTCGATCCCTTTTTGCGCGGCGTTATGGCCGATAGCGTTTATCGTGAAGGCTACGGACGTATGTCCGTTGAAAAACCGGGGTTGCGGCGTGATCTGCCCGGTTTGAAGCCGGCTTATCTTCAACAGCTGGTCTATCATCCCCAGCATCCTCTCGCCGCTTTTGAATACGGTGTCCACGATTTTTTTGTCGTCGTCGTTCGCCAAGAGGGATTTGCGTTCCGTGAAAAGGTGGAGCAGTCCCATCATGGAGGTGAACGGCGACCTTAAATCGTGAGCCACCAGCGAGACGAATTTGTCCTTTAGTTTGGTGGCGGCTTCGGCCTGTTCGCGGGCAGACACCAGGTCGGTTATGTCGCGGTTACTGCCGCGATTGCCGAGCCACCGGCCGTTCTGGTCGAACACTCTCTGGCAGACATGCTCGATCCAGCGTATCGCCCCATCGCTTCTGGCGATGCGGAACATCACCCGCTCCGGCTCGCTCCCCTGCCTGCTCCCGGCGTTTCCAAGCTTGTGGCTTGTGGCGAGGTGTTCGTTATACGCGCCCACATCCTGTCTGTGGATGATGGACGGCAGGAAATCCGGGTCGGAGATGAAGCGCTCCTTCGGATATCCGGTGATGCGTTCGCATGACGGCGAGACATAGCGGAACCGCCCTTCGGGATCGCGCCATGTCTCCCAGTCATTGGTGAAATCGGCCACGGTGCGGTAGTTCAACTCGCTTTGCGCCAGGGCCATTTCCGCCTGTTTGCGTTCCGTGATATCGCGGCTCACCCCGATAAGGCCGATGATTTCGCCGTCAGCCGCGTGCAATGGAACCTTGATCGAATCGAAAGCGCGGGTTTCGCCGCCGACATTGCCAAGGTCGCTGGAAGACCGCACAATTTCCCCGGAAAGAGCGGCCAGGTCGTCCTGCTGAAAACCGCGTATTCCCTTTTCTGGAGAGCCCAGCACCAGATCGGGATCCCAGCCGTTCTCGATGTCGGTCTTGCCGTAAAGCTCCGCCGGGGTTTTGCCCTGCGCCCGCGCAAAAACAGTGTTGCACAGGATGGTGCGCAAGTTGCGGTCTTTGACGAAAATATAGTCGGTGGATGAGTTGATCACGTTTTCCAGCAGGGCGGTTTTCTCGCGCAACTCCGATTCCGCCCGTTTTCGTTCCGTGATGTCGCGGGCGGCGGCGAAGACGCCCGCCACCTCCCCTTGCTCGTTCCCGTAAACGCTGGCGTTGTAGAGAACGTCGGTGATTTTGCCGGAAGAGTGGCGGATGGCCAACGGATAGTCGGTTACATAACCTTCTTCGAACACCCTCCGGTAAACGATGTCCGCCTTTTCCGGTTCGGTGAAGTAACTGGAAAAATCTGTGCCGATGATCCTGTCGCGCGGCAGGCCTGTGACGTTTTCGGCCGCCGAATTGACGTCGGTGATCTTGCCGCCGGAGCTGATTGTGACCAACGGGTCAAGGCTGGTTTCAAGAAGAGTGCGCGTGTAGATAGAGGCCAGGCGCAACTGTTCCTCCGCTTTCTTGCGCTCCGTGATGTCGCGGGCGGCGGCGTAAATCAGGCTCCCCACAGGTTTGGAATGCCATTCGATCCATCGGTAGGTCCCGTCGCGATGACGGTACCGGTTGGTGAAGTTAAGGACGTCCTTTTGATCTGACAACGCCGAAATGACTTTTAACGTAGACTCCAGATCGTCGGGATGCACAAAATCAAGGAAGCGTTTGCCCTGCAAATCCTTAAGCGTGTAACCGAGCGTCTTTTCCCATTCCGGATTGAGGCGGATGAAATAACCGTCCGTGTTGGCGATGCACAGCAGGTCGAGAGCCGTGCTGAAAAAGATATCCAATTCCGCAGTCTTAAGGCGCAGGGTTTCTTCCGCCAGTTTGCGCTCGGTTATGTCCTGCGCCACCCCCTGTAACCCTATGATGGCGCCGGAGGCGTCGCGCTGTGGCTCGCCGATAGCAAGCATCCATCCGTTGTTTTTCCCCGGCCTGACCATCTCAAGCTCAAGCTTGTATGGAATCCCTTTCTCTTGAGTGAGGGCCAAGGCGGCGCTTAACCTCTCCCAGCTTTCCGGCGTGAACAACCGCATGTGTTCGGTGTAATTTGGCGGCGGCTGACTTGGGTCCAGACCTAGCATCCGGTAAAGTTCCTCCGTCCAGGTCACGCTATTGGAGGCGCTAATCAGCCGCCAGCTTCCGACATGGGCGATCCGTTGCGCCTCTTGCAGATCCGCTTCGCTTTGCCGCAGGGCCTCCTCCGCGTTCTTGCGTTCGGTGATGTCTTCCACAGACGCGATGACATACTCGACGGACCTGTCGGGCTTGCGTTGGCAGGCGACGGTAAGGCGAGTTTGGACGATATTCCCGTTTTTATGGACGAACCTCTTGTCCATCGCGTAGCGTTCGATCTCGCCCGCCAAAAGCCGCCTGAACTGCGCCAAATCCGGTTCCAGGTCGTCTGGATAGGTCAATTCCGTCCAGGTCATCGAGGTCAACTCGTCTTTCGTATAGCCGAGTATTTCGCACAGACGGTCGTTAACCCTCACCCATTTCTGGCCAATGGACGTGATGGCCATGCCGACTTGCCCAAGGTCGAAATAATTGCGGAGAAGCTCCTCTCTTTGGCGCAGGGCCTCCTGGGCGCGTTTGCGCTCGATCATTACCGCGAACTTCCGCGACAGGTAATCAACCAGGCTCCTTTCTTCCTTCGTGAAAGGGCCTTCGTCGAAAGGTGATTTTCCCTCCAGATAGCAAACATCCACTCTCCCCACGACCTCCCCGGAAATCACTATGCCGGAGGAAAGTTTCCACGGCGTTTCCCTGAAGTTCTCAGTTTTAAACTCACTTCCATCTAAAACTATTCGCGCGCAGGAAATTTCGGGGTAGAACAACGCTGGCGGGATAAGGTGAACCGATTCTTCCAATATCTCATAGGCGGATTTGCCCGGCTCGGCGATGATTTTCGATATCCCGTAGAGGCAATTAAGCTCCTTGACTCGTTCGGCAAGCTCTACGGTTCTCTGCCTTAACGCTTCTTCGGCCTGTTTGCGGGCGGTGATATCTTCATGCACCGAAACCCAGACCTGCCCAAACTGAGGATGCTCAAAAGTGCGAACGCTTGCATGACACCAGAACGTGGTTGCGTCCTTCCTGATATTCTGAACCTCGCCACTCCACACTCCCGACCGCAAAAGCTCGCCAACTATTTCTTTGGCGATGTCTTCCGGGGATTTTGTCGTGGGGGCGTTGAGGGCGCTCACATGCTTGCCGGCAAGCTCCCCGGGATCGTACCCGAACATGGCGGAAAACCGCTCGTTCGCAAAAACAATCACACCGTCGCTGGCGCGGATCAGGAACACGCCCTCCGACAGGTTTTTCAAAATATCGCTGTGAAGGCGTATGACGTCCTCCGCCCTTTTACGCTCCGTGATGTCGAAGATTATCGAATAGAGCAAATCTTTGCCATGCGCCCTTATCGGCCCGCTGTAAACCTCCACGTCGTGAGGCTCTCCATGCGCCCGGCGATGCCTGAAAATAAAGTGGTTCCGTTTTTCCACGCGAGCCATATCCATTTCGGCGCGGACCTGATCGGGCGTGAGGGTGTTGATATCCATGATCTTTTTGCGCTGGAGTTCCTCCCTTGTCCAGCCGTAATAGGCCACCGCCGCAGGGTTTGCGTCCACTATCGCCCCGTCTGCGGGATTGATGACAAGCAGGACTGCGTGGCTGTTCTCGAACAGGCTACGGTAACGCTCCTCGCTCTCCCGCAGGGCGTTCTCCATCAGTTTGCGTTCGGTTATGTCGTGGAATATCTCGAATTTGGACATGCTCCCGTCCGGGTTTATGATCGGGGTGTCGAGCAGATCGTAAGTCTTGCCGGTCTTGGAGGAACTCCACTCCCATCGCACGGACTCGCCTTTAAAAACCTTCTCGTTCTTGCACCAGGGGCATTGCTCTTTTCTGTTGTGGAAGTACGCGTAGCACTTGCGCCCATCCGCTTTGCCGAACTCGCGTTCGATGACGGGGTTTACATACTCGATGTCGAAAGCGCTGTTTACGATGTATATTCCGTCCGTTACCGCGTTAAGTATCCGCATGAAGTTGTCGCGCTGGAGGCTGGCTTCACGCTCCGCCGCCACCCTGAGGGTGATGTCCCGCACGGCGCTAACCACGCCCACGCGAGCGCCTTCGTCATCGCGGATTTCCGTCACAGTCATGTCCGTCGGGAAGAGGCTCCCGTCACGTCGGCGCATCATGAACTCTTTGTGGAATACGCCGGTGGCGTTAAGGGCGGGGAAAAGCGCTTTGCCGAACGCTTCGTAATGGGCGCGGTCAACGTGCAGGAATTCCGTGTTGCGCCCGATTATTTCTTCACGCGGATAACCGAAGATATCCTCCGCCGCCCTGTTGCAGGAGACGATGGCGCGGGTGTCCGGGTTGACCACAAGAATCGCCTCGTCCAGACTGGCCAACGTTTTTTCAAGGAGTTTACTTGGGCCAATCCCGGCGTCTTTGAGGTGTGTAGTGGCTTTCATGGAGCTTCTCAATTCCCACACAATCGTCCATACCTTTAATGTACTACCTTTTTGGATAAATGGGCGAGCGAGCGTCTCCTGCAATGGGGCTGTCGCCAAATGGTAAAGTAGTTGGGGGGTAGGTCGGTTACTTTTTTCTTTCCTCTCCCTGGGAGCGCGGGCGTCCCGCCCGCAAGCGTTTATCGGGGCTAAACGCCCC
>JADGAO010000236.1 GCA_015231995.1 Nitrospinota bacterium
AACCCGCCTTTAGCATATCGTCTATCACCGAACGTTCTGTGAAGTTTCGCATGACAAGCGTAAGCCCGCCGCCGTCGTGAAAAAGGGGATTCTCGAAAACCTGTTTCTCCCCGGATTTTGTCGTGTTCGTAAGCCTGTGTTTACCGTCGGCTTCATGGATAGTGTAATCGTGGAGTTCTGGATAATATTCGACCGGCTCGCCGCGATTGAATGGGACGGATAACGCAAGTGTTCCGCCCGGTTTTAGCAGGCGCAGGGAGTTGCCGAAAGCAAGCGACACAGGCGGGGGCGTGTGTTCGAACACGTCGGAGGAGATTATGAAATCGAGCGTACCTTCCATGGCCGGGGGGATATCGTTGATGTCCACCTTAGGCTCCACATGGTAGAAGGTGTTGGTGTAATCGAGTTTCGCGGAGAGCCTGCTTGCGTATCCGCTCCAGTCGCTGAGCCCGATGCCCTTGATGCGCCAGTTTTGAGGGAATTCGTCGAGCGTGAGGCTCTTCCCGAACAGGCCGATGGAGACCACGTGGATCATCGAGCGGAACCGCACGCTACACTTGCAAAACGCGCAGGAGGAGTCTTCCCGCGTCAGCGCGTCAGGCGCAGTCTCGTTTACTCCTCCGCAGATGTTGCATCGGTAACGGAGGGCTTCGTAACCGCGTTTGTTGAGAACCGATGGAGCGTAAAGGCCATCGTCTTTTTCATGGATATGCGGATCGGAGACAGCGTCCAACACTCCCGCAGGGGAGACCTTCACATGGCCTTTCGGTGGCAATGGAACCGCCAGCTTCTCCAGCGAATCCCGAATCACCGCTCTGCCAGCGTCGAACGAACATAGCTCCCTTGCGCGAGCCACGCTTTTGTCCGACACCTCTTGCCACAGCCTCTGGTCGGTGTAGAGCCGTATGACCGCCTCGGCGAACTTTTCCGGTTCGTCGCCGATAAGGCAGTCCACCCCGTCCGTAAACCCCATCCCCTCGGCGGCCACGCTGGTGAGCGCGCATGGAAGGCCGTATGACATGCTTTGCGCCACCTTGCCTTTGAACCCGGCGCCATACCGGAGCGGCGCGACGAAAACCCTGTGGTTATCGAAACATTCCGACAACGAACGGACGAACCCATGCACCTTCACCCCTTCGCCATCGAGGGCGAGGATTTCCTGCGGGGCCTTGCTACCGTAAACGTGGAACTCCACCTCCGGAAGGCGCGACCGGATGATGGGCAAAATATCCCGCGCAAAATATAGGACAGCGTCTGCGTTGGGCGGATGCTGATAGCCGCCGATGAACGTTATCCCGGCCCTGTGGTTGAACGAGGCCGTCCTATCCCGTATGTCTATCGCCCAGGGGTAATAGGCCACTTCCAAATCCGGCTCTTGCGAGCGGATGATGTCCCTCTCCGTTTCGGAGCGCACCAGCGTGACGTGGGCGCGGCGCATCAGGCCTATCTCGTTCTGTCTTGTTTCCACGGCGCGTTTGGCGAGGGCTTTCGAGTTTTCTACCACAGCCTGACGCTCTTCACGGATGTGGTGAAGGTCGGAGACTTCGAAAATTATTTTCGCGCTCGGGCAGAGTTTCTCGATGGTCTCCACGCATCTTGCAAACTCCGTGTAGCGGAAGACCATGACCACGTCGAAAATGTCGCCAGCCTCTTTGAGGTAACTCTCGACGGAAGAGTAGTAGGGCGCGTAAACGCACTCCACGCCCGTCCGTTGCAGGTTGCGGGTATAATCGCCCATGTGCAGGATGCAGTCCTGCGGGATAAACGTCACCTTGTAGCCGAGTTCCTGGAAAATTTTCATCAACCCGATTGCGGTGACGGAGCCTGCGTCCTGATCGGGCGTGGGCGTTATCGCGTCTATGAAAAGCGCCCTGCCGATTACGCCGCGATCTTTTTCCAGATCGGGCCGTTCGCCGTTTGGCCTGTGGCTTTCAAGCGTTTTGCCCCACCGCTCGTAAAGCTTCTTCGCGTTATCTACCTGATACGCCTTGACCCCGGCGGTGACGCTTGTTCCGCAGGAGACGCCTTCGTAGTGGATGACCCTCGACATGGGCTGGTAAAAGGTTTTATACCCAAGCTCCCGGATTTTGAAAGCCAGGTCGCTGTCCTCTCCGTAAGCGGGCAGGTAGCGCTCGTCGAAACCGCCGAGTTTAGCGAAGACGTTGGCGCGAACCATGATGCTGGCCCCGGAGATATAGTCCGCCTGCCGAAGGTATGAGAATTCCGGCTTGTTCGGGTCGCCCTCCCTTCCGTAGTTCCATGCAGACCCGTCTTTCCAGAACAACCCCCCGGCCTCCTGCAAAACGCCGTTCGGCCAGATGAGCTTCCCGCCCGCAAGCCCCGTGTCGGGGAAAACGTTGAAAGTCTCCACCAGTTCGTCTAGCCAGCCCGGGAGAACCTCCGTGTCGTTATTGAGAAAATGGAGGAAATCCCCTTTGGCCTCCTTCGCCCCTGCGTTGCACGAGCGGATGAAACCCTGGTTAGTCTCGTTGGTGACGACTCTTATCCCCTCGATGGAACGCAACATCTTCGGCGTTGCGTCGGTGGACGCGTCGTCCACAACGATGACCTCAAACCTGTGTTTCGGCGGGTTCTGGGCGATGGAGTCAAGACACCGATATGTGTATTCGGCCTGGTTGTTGACAGGAATGATAACGGAGACTGTGGGAGCGGTTCTGCCCGGAACGGCGAGAGGCTCTGCGATATTGACCGGCTTCCTTGTTTTATACGCGCCAAGCCACGATTCCAGCTGAGGGTCTATTTCGGGAAACGAGAATTCGAGGTCGCCGAAATAAACGAAGTCTTCGTAAGCCTTGAAACCCATGCTCTCCAGTTGGGCGAAGATGGCCGGTTTGCCCGGTTTTGAGGCGACGATGATCTCGTCGAACGCGAATGCCCCGCTTTTAAGTATCGCGGGCGGCCTGATGAATATCCCGTCCGTCCCTTTGGTGTCCCACGTTTTGGGGTTGTTGTCCAGGAAACAGAGAGTTTTCCAGCCCTTCCTCTCCGCGATACGCAGGGCGCGTTTGCCGCCTTCGCCCGACCCGAAAATGATTACGTTGCGTTGCCGGACTTGCGCTTCGTCGAGAAACCCCGGATTGCGCGAACCGGCTTTATATTCGGCGATACCTTCCGTTGTCCAGTGGTGGTAGCCGGATTCGTATTTGCCGTTCCGCACCGCCTCGGCGACGTCGGGATTGTATTGCAGGTAGGCCCGTTCGTCGTAAACGTCGTCATGGGCGAAAAACCCTGCCCTGCGGCGGCCTTTCCTGCATTCTTCCATACCGGCGATCTGCCAGTGTTTCAATCCAGACTCGTAACGCCCATCCGCCACAGCCTCGGCCACGTCGGGATTGGCGCGAAGGTATTTGACCTCGTCGAAACTTCCGTCGGCGGACGTTGGGCCTGCGCCGGGAGTTTTCACGAAACTTGCGATGACCCGTTCGTCGCGCAGTTCCTGCTCTTCCATCCGGTGGATTCTGGCGGAGGCGGTTTTAAGATCGCGGCGCAATTCTCCCGCCTGCTCTTTTTTGTCCCGCAACATCGCCACCATTCCGGCTATCGTTACGTCTTTCTCCCGTCCCTCGACATCCAGGCTGTAGCCCCACGCCGTCAGCTTCTCGATCTGCGCTTTGAGGCGGTTGATCTCATCCGTCTTGGTGGCGCGCCGTTTGGTGGTTTTTGGAGTATCGGTCATGACGCCATCGCAGAAACGATTTTATCGGGAAAACTTTCGACGTAACCTCTCACGTCCCGTACTTGCTCCTCCGTCATAAACTGGCGGTAACTGCCCACCGAACTCATATCAATGGGTCTGCGCGGGTCTGTAAGGCCGATAGCCAAACCTTCGCCGTAAAGCTCGGCGTGGGGATGTTCGGGATGGTTGAGCAAAGCGTCGCTCCAGCTCAATCCGAGGAACCGGGCGAGCTTTAACATCTCGCTCTTAGGCTCGGCGACAAGAGATTCGTATTTGACCGCATAGACCGGTTTGCCCAGTTCGAGCAGGTCGAACAACCCCTGGTTCTTGATTTCCCAGTAGAGCGCGCCCACCAGATGGACGGGCAGGTTGAGCCGTTCCAGTTCCTCGTATTTTTGTTTGTACAAAGGGCGGATGTTCGGGTTTGCGACCATGAACTTGAGAATGGCGCGTCCGTATTTGTCAATCCACGACATGCTCCCCTCATCCTTTAGCCGCATCATCGACCCTATGACATCCAAAACGTCCCTCACGATGTGAATGACTTTCTGGCCTTTATAAAAAGAGGGGGAAATCCCGTAGGCATACTCGTTGAATTGCGGCCATGTCATCTGTTCCGCGAACCGGGGAATCTTGAACCCAATCCGCGTGGCGCCTTCTTTGACGGTGAATTCGGCCTTTTCACCCTTCGCCTCGCGCACAAGGATATCGTTACCGATAATCTCGTCGAAACAATGGACGTCTGGATGCGACTCGAGCGCCAGCCTCAACATGGTTGTCCCGGATCGCTGGCATCCAGATATAAAGAAGCGTTCCATTCCATCAGCCGCTTCGGTCTCTGCGGTCAAACCCAGGCTCCTTTAAGAAAGTAGGGGCGACCCGGTTGGTCGTCCGGCTCTGGAAGAGTGGGCACCCGGACCCACTCCGCCATATGATAACACCAACTAATCGGCATATTTCTTTGTATGCTTTAGCAAAACCGTCATCATGGGCGCCGTAAGCTCTGGTTGAGTACGATTTGGATATTTTGTCATTCTGAGGGAGCCTCTGCGACCGAAGGATCGAAGTCTAGAAGTCTATTAGATAGATTCTTCACTTCGTTCAGAATGACAATGGTCGCGCACTTCAGAATGACAATGATCGCGAACGTGATGGATTACGCAAAAGTCTTCCCCGC
>JADGAO010000237.1 GCA_015231995.1 Nitrospinota bacterium
ACTTGCCGTTTTCGTCAACGGGGTTGTACACCGTAAGCCCGTATTGCTGGCCGATAACATAGTCCTCCTGCCCGTGGCCCGGCGCTGTGTGGACAAGCCCCGTTCCCTGCTCCAGCGTGACGTGCGTCCCAACCATCATCAACGACGTTTTATCCAGGAACGGATGGATGGCGTTGAGCCTGTCGAACTCGCTCCCCTTGAATGTCTTGACGATCGAATGTTCCACTGCGCCGAACGCTTTCATGCACGACGCCAGAAGCTCCTCGGCGACTATCAACGTCTCCTCGCCAACTTTGACGGCTGTATAAACAAAATCGGGATGAACCGACACGCCGAGGTTGGCCGGTAACGTCCACGGGGTCGTCGTCCAGATGACGACGCTGGTGGAACCGGCGGGAAGGCCGAGCTTTGCCGTGGCTGTCCCGTCGAGTTTGAACTTAACGAAAACGGACGGCGAAGTTTTATCGGCGTATTCCACCTCCGCCTCGGCCAGCGCCGTCCGGCACGATGGGCACCAGTGGACGGGTTTGAACCCGCGGTATAACCCACCGTTGGCGACGAACCGGGCAAACTCTTTTACCGTGCCGACTTCGTAGTCACGGCTCATGGTGAGATACGGGCTGTCCCAATCGCCCAGCACTCCGAGGCGAACGAATTCCTCCCGCTGGATGCCGACGTATTTTTCGGCGTACTCGCGGCATTTTTCCCGAATCTGGACGGGCGTCATATCCCGTTTGGCTTTGCCGAGCAGTTTATCCACCTGATGCTCGATGGGCAGGCCGTGGCAATCCCATCCGGGGACGTAGGGCGCGTCGTACCCGCTCATCGTCTTCACTTTGACTATGATGTCTTTGAGAATCTTGTTGAGCGCGTGACCGCTGTGTATGTTGCCGTTGGCGTATGGCGGCCCGTCGTGGAGGATGAAGCGCTCCGCCCCGGCTCGTGCGCCGCGTATCTTGCCGTAGAGGCCGGTCTCCGACCATTTCTGTAAAATCTCAAGCTCCTTCGCGGCGAGGTTGGCCTTCATGGGGAAATCCGTGACCGGAAGGTTGAGCGTATCTTTGTAATCCATCGTTGTGTCCAAACATCGTAAAAAAGTTAAAGGCTCCCCCCGCCCGTGGGCGCGAAAAGCCAAGCGTAGGATGAATTATCCGAATGCGGAGGTCTTTGTGTCAAGGGAGGAAGACGAAAGATCGCAGGGACGGGTTTCAAACCGCCCCTCCCCCTCCGGTAGGGGCAACCCTATGTGGTTGCCCAATATCTGAGGCGCGGGGGGGGCTCGTACATTCGCAGGGCGAAGCGAAGGGCCATCAATAGAGAACAAGTTGCACTGGTCGTTGGACGTGACATTCCGCGAAGACGAGAGCCGGATACGGATTGGTAACGCGGCGGCCAACATGTCTGTGTTGCGACAGATGGCTCTGAATATACTGCGGCAGGAGAAAACGCTCAAGCGCGGAATAATGAAGACGAAACGTCTCAAGGCGGGTTGGAATGAGGCGTATCTTCTTAAACTGCTTGATTGCTCAAAATTTAATGCGATTGCCCTGGGGGTTAAACCCCCTCGCCACGTTGTGGCGGTCCCCCTTACTAAGGGGGACAAAGGGGTGTATCTTCACCTCGGACTCATAAATGAAAGCTCTTTGATAAACAAAGACGGCGGGGTGAAGAACACCCCGCCGAGCGTTCAAGGACCTTTGCAAAATCCATCGCGATCGCAATATTCTCATTCTGAGCGAAGCGAAGCCCTTCGCAGGGCTCAGGGTAAACTCCGTGAAGAATCTATCTAAAGAACAATTGTTCTACTATACTTTGATCCTTCGGTCGAAGACTCCCTCAGGATGACAAAATATTCAAATCGTTGAATTACGCCCCCCCAACCCTTCAAACCGGCTGATTTTTAAAAAGTTTAAGAAAAATAATTTTATTTGCGCGCTTTGTGATAGCATAAATAATTTAATTTTGCACGGGGGCTGACCCCGTGGTGGCGTAAAATTGTATATTAGAGGACTGCTCCGACATGAAGCAAAGCGATTTGAACGATTTCAAAAAAGCGCTTAAACGCAAGAGAGCCATGCTCATGGAGACCGACAAAAGCCTTGAGCAGGACATCAAGAAAGTGACCGATATCCGGCATGGCGACGAGGCTGATATCGCCGAATCCAGCTACGAACAGGAGATGTCGTTTTACCTGAAGACCCGCGGACAGGACGAGCTTAGGCAGATTGACGAGGCCATGGAGCGGATCGAAAAAGGCGAATACGGCGTTTGCGACGAATGCGGCGGGGAAATCCCCAGGAAGAGGCTCGAAGTACAGCCCTACTCCCTGCATTGCGTGGACTGCCAGGAGAAGATGGAGAAAAAGGTCGCCAGCTGATCTTTTGAAGGTCGGCTGGGTTTCGTTTCGGGTTTTATTTCAAAGAGGATACTGACGATGGCGATGTTCAATTCAGAGCTTTTCACTGGCGCGATGGAGAAAATAAAACACAAGTATCTGCTGACCAACATCGTGTCTATGCGGATGCGCCAGATTGCAAGGGGCGAACCTGCCATGGTGGATCAGAAAGACATGGAAATAATAGACGTGGCCCTCAAGGAAGTGGCCGACGGGCTTCTGGAGCCTAAGATGCCCGAAAAACCGCTGACCACCGGCGATATTTTCGAGTAAGCGGAGGTCTTTGCTCCATGGGCGCAAAAGGCAAAGAGGACAGTTCCTTCACCGTCGTGGACAAGCGCAAACGGGCGGAGGAAGAAACCCCCTCGGCAGACGAGGCTCAGGCCGACGCCGGGGGAAACCCTCAACCCTCATCGGCCGCCGCCAAGGCTCCGCCCATAGATTTCTCCACGTTCATCATCTCCCTTTCGTCCAGCGCGGTTTATCACATGGGCGGGTTTCAGGACCCGTATTCGGGGAAGACATCCATGAACCTCGACCTGGCCAAGCAGTCCATAGACATGATCGCCATGCTGGAAGTAAAGACGAAGGGCAACCTGGACCCGGAGGAGCAAAAGCTCATCACCCACGTCCTGTACGACCTGCGGATGAAATATGTGGAGCTGGTCAATTCATCCGCCGGGACGCCGCCTACCCCGTAATCCCGACAACCGCGCCCGTTATCATCGTGGAGAGCGTCCCCGACACGATGGATTTCAACCCCAGCGGCACGATGACATCCCGTCGTTCCGGCGCCATTGCGCTCATCCCGCCGATCATTATCCCCATACTGCCGAAATTGGCGAACCCGCACATCGCGTAGGTCATTATCAGCCTGCTTTTCGGGCTTAACGCCGTCTCCGGCAACTGCGCCATCTGGATGTAGGCGATAAGCTCGTTGAGCGCCGTCTTTACTCCCATCAGCTGGCCCGCCGTATGCGCCTCGCTCCACGGTATCCCCATCAACCAGACCAGCGGAGCCATCAATGTCCCGAATATCATCTGCAAGGTAAGCGGGCCGGCCGCCGTGACCACCAGATACCCAAGCGTCTGGTTGACGATGTCAACAAGAGCCACGAGAACCAGCAGAAGCGCCACGATGCTGATAAGCAGGGTTACGCCTTCCGATGTTCCCCTTGTTATCGCGTCCATGGAGCTGTGGGCTTCGGAAGGTGGAACGACCTCGCCCATCGTCGGTTTTTCCGTCTCGGGAACCATTATCTGCGAAATCATGATGGCGGCTGGGGCGCTTATGATGGACGCAGTGAGGATATGCCCCATCGCGCCGGGTATGGCTTTGGAGATGATGCTCGAATAAAGAACCATCACCGTTCCGGCGATGCCGGCCATTCCGGCGGTCATCACCAGGAATATCTCGCTACGGGTCATGCTGTTCAGGTAAGGACGTATCAGCAGAGGCGCCTCCACCATGCCCACAAAGATGTTCGCGGCCACGCTCAACCCCGCCGGGCCGCCGATTCCCATTGTCCGTTTCAACGCCCACGCGAAACCATGCACGATAACCGGCAGTACACGCCAGTAGAAAAAGAGCGACGACAACGCGCTCATCACCAGCACAACCGGGAGGCCACGGAACGCGAAAATGAAAGTGGAAGCCCCCGGCGTTATGTCGAAAGGAGCCTGCCCGCCGCCCAGGTATCCGAACACGAACGACGACCCGGCCACCGTGGCCGATTCCAGCGCCGTCACGGCGTTGTTAAGCATAAGGAAAAAATTCTGAACAGGAGCCAGGTGGAGCATTGCCCACGCCAGGACTATTTGCAAACCCAGCCCGATGGCGATGATGCGTACGCTTACGGCCCTTCGCCGCTCGCTGAAAAGCCATGCGAGTCCCGTAAGCGCGAAAAGCCCGAAAAAGCTTTGAAGAGCCATGTTGACGTCTCCGGTTTTAAAACGAACGCAAGCTGAAGCGCCGGGTAATTATAAATGAGATGGGTGTTATTCAACTCGTTTTTTCCCGGACTTCTCTCGGACTGTCTCCCAAATGTTCGGCGTGGGTGTTCTTCACCCCCCGTCCTAAAGAGACGATAACTGCTGTAGGGCAGACCTGTGTGTCTGCCCTCTCACAGGAGGGCGAACACGCAGGTTCGCCCCTACAAATGTAACTTCCCCTTCAGCTTTTTCAAATCCCTCAAGTCTTTCAGGTTTTTCAAATCCCTCAAGTCCCTCAAGTTCTTCAAGTCTTTCACCTGCCATTTTCAGCAGGGCCGCTTTGCGATATCCTCCGTACCAGCATGATGAATAAAGGATCATGATGAGAGACGAAATGCAGACGTTTAACTTGGCGCTCTCCTTCGGCAGGAAAGCTTTGCATAACGTTCTTGCTTGCTGTCCGAGGTGTTCTTCACCTCGGACTCCTAAATGAAAGCTCTTTGATAAACAAAGACGGCGGGGTGAAGAACACCCCGCCGAG
>JADGAO010000238.1 GCA_015231995.1 Nitrospinota bacterium
CGGACAACGGATCGTAATACGCGCCGCTGGTCAGGTTATTCACGGAATCCCAAACCTCCCGGTCAACTTCTTTTCTAACCACCTGTTTTGGCGCAAAAGTGATCGGTATGAAAATAGTATTCGGCTGGATGCCGTCCCACACAAGAGCTGGGCCTTCTATCGCTCCGCGCGGTGTCTCAACTTTAACAAAGTCGCCGGACGCCACATTCATCTGTTTGGCCAAGTCGGGATGTATCTGCACATACCTGTCGCCCGACGACTGAACCAGATGCCACGCCCATTGGGTGATAGTGTGGAATTGAAGCGCGTTGGGCCTGCCGGTGATTAGCTGGAATGGGTATTTTTTCCGAAGGTCGTCTTTTGGCTTCACCCCTATCTTCACCTTGTGGACAAGGTTGCCGCCTTCCGTGTTGGAAACAGTGGGGCTTTTTACGAATTCTTCTGTATATTCGAGTGTCGGCAAACCATTCATAGTCTCCGGCGACGTGTAGAAATCCGGTATCGCCGAATGCCCTGTCACTTCCAGCCTCTTTTGCAGGTCGGGAGTGAATACCTCCACCTTTCCCGATGGCGTCAGGAAGCGTTTGCCTCCGAATATATCCTTCCACTCCGGCTTGTCCAGATACATAACGCTCGTGCCGGGATGCTCCAACGACGGGCATGGCCACCGGAGCGGCGACGCCATCTTGTCCATCCTGTCCGCAGTCATACCGGCGGCGGTTTTGTTGTTGGCGGGGGAAACGTTATTCCACAAATCGCGGGTGTTTATCCAGTCCGCCTTAAGGTTGTCTTTCCAATATTCCGGCGTGTTTTTCTTGTCCAGCTCCGCCATTTTCTGGCCCAGCTCTATCCATATACGGGAGTCCACCCGACTCTCCCCGATAGGTTCAACGACTTTGTTGCGCCACCTTATGCCACGGTCATTCCGCCTGACGCCGACATGATCCACCTCGTAAAAAGTGGTCGTGGGCAGGATGTAATCGGCGTAATAGGTGTCCTCCTGCGGGAAAAGGTTGAGGGAGACGAAAAGCTCCAGCTTGGACAGGGCTTCCTCCACACGTTTGGTGTTCGCGTTGTGCGCCAGCATGTTCCCTGCGTAGAAAACCGCCTTGAGCGGATACGGTTTGCCGGTGAGAATAGCCTCCGCAAAATAGTCCGGTTGAGGCGGCAGGCCGGGATCGGTTATCGGTTTGGGGTTGGTTATCGGAGGCAAAGACACACCCACCGGCGCGTTGTGCATGAAGTTGGCTCCGCCGCCGGGAATGCCGATGTTGCCAGTTATCGCCACAAGGAACGTGATCGCGCGGAACGTGTCCACAGCGTTGACGTGATGGGCGATCCCGGCGTTCGTCATTATCGCAGAAGGCTTTTTGGTCGCATATCTTTCGGCGACTTCTTTTATGACACCAGCCGGTACGCCGGTTATCCCCTCCGCCCATTCAGGGGTGAATTTCTTCTCGGCTACGAATTTTTTAAGCTCATCGAACCCAAGAACCGATTCGGAGACGAATTTTTTGTCGTAAAGGTCTTGTGCGATGATGTGGGATATCATCCCGTAAACAAACGCCATGTCTGTTGCGGGTTTTATCGGTATCCACATATCCGCGCCGTTGCCGGTCATTGTCATCCGTGGATCAACCACGACCCATTCACAACCGATTTTCAGTTTCCGATCTTTCATGTAACCATGAAGCACAGGATGGCATTCGGCGTCGTTTGACCCCAACCAGAGTATGAACTTTGAATCGCCCAAATCTTCGGTTTTCGTTATGGGATCGGGACCATATCCGTTGGTCTGACCGCCGTGTCCGAATGTGAGCGAAAGAGCAATGCCGCCGGAATCGTTGCAGATGTAGCCCTCATGGGTCGTGTTGGGGCTTCCAAACAGCTCGAAGAACCGTTTCTGCATTGCGCCCGATTCGCGAGTCTGCCTGCCGCTGGCTTTTGCGGCGACACTCTTTGCCCCGCTTTTGTCCCGGATCTCGATGAGTTTGGCGGCGATCTCCTTGTACGCCTGATCCCATGAGATTGGTTCGAACTTCTCCGACGGTTTGGGGCCAACTCTTTTAAGCGGCTTTACGATCCTGTGTTTGTTGTAGAGCAGTTGCGGAATGGCCTGGCCTTTCGCGCACAGCCTGCCCCTTTGGACAGGGTCGTTCGGCTCGCCGTAAACGTTATAAACCCTGCCTTCCTTAACGTGAACCAGATGCCGGCAGTTTGACGGGCAGAAACTGCAACCGGAGTTTATGACCTTGTCTGGGAGCTGGCCGTCTTCTGGACGGTGGATGAGTTTCTCCGTGTATGGATATTGAAGCTCCAGTTTTGATGTGGGCTGGTTCCCTTCAGCTGGTTTCCCGACCTTATCCGCCTCTTTTTTGGAACAAGCCAATAACCCGGCCGCAACTATCGGAGCCGTTCCTAAAAAGCTTCTTCTGTTTAACGTCATGATTTAAAAATCAGTAGTTGTTTATTGATGATCTGCCGACGGCTTTCGCTACCAAGCTTTTTCTTTTTAAAGAAGACTCTTCTGCGGAGTTTTTCTGTTCCGGCCCTTTTTTTTCAGCCGCCATGCCGATGTTTGACGCAATTCCGCCAAACCACGCGCACACAGCACCCATCGCCATTAAAAATATTTTTCTTGTCATACCCCCCCCGGGATTTTATATCCAGCCGCGTCGGAGGGTTAGGAGGCTACCGTAGCCCCCTCCGACGCGGCTGGCATGGAAACACATCAGCCGTTATACCGCGCTTATCAGTATTCCAGCTGAAGCCTTGAGAATGCAGTCGTAATGGTTCTTGCCTTGTCTGCGGCCACCGTCATGTGTGAACCGGCGCCGAGAGCGGCGTGGTCAACACCAAACTCCAGATTCAAAGACGGGCCAATCTTGTATTTGCCCTGAACGTAAACGTCCACGCCTATGTCCTTGGAGGAGCCGGAAGGAGCGTCGTTGCTCTGGAACCAGCCACCGGCCACATACGCGCTGAACTTGTCGTTGACAGGGATGTCAAGATTCACCTGAGCAGTGGTCAAACCCCTTCCCAAGTTAGCGTTGCCATAAGAACCACCGTCTATATTGACCGGATCGTCAATGCCAGTGTCCGTCGGCCCCTGGATGTTTAGCTTGCCAGTGTAGCCCCAGTAGCCATGATGCCCGATAAGGGACATCGGCGTGATGAAGGCGCTGGCCGTATCCGTGGTGGAACCGAATTTTTTGTCGCCGGAAGCGTAGATGACCATGCCGCCGAGTGTCATGCCGGATACGGGAACCTTGGCTTCGAGTTTCGCCGCATAACCGCTGGACTTTACTTTTGCGTCTGACTCGTCCAATGCGCTTCCAATTACGAATGCGTTGAGTTTAACGCCGCCCAAGTCTCCTGCGTACCTTACGCCGTACAGAGTCAACGTAGCCGTACCCAAGGAGGTGGCGCCTTTCTGTATGTCAAGGTAATAGACCGACGCTCCAAACCCGCCCATATCGGCGTCGAACACATAGGCGTCAAGGTCGTCTTTGTTCTTCGTGGTTTCCTGTGTGTCGTTCTCGGAGTTTTCAAGGAGCTTGGCGGTTCCGAGCCTGAAGTTAATCCCGCCGGCGTCGAACAAAAACGCAACAGCCAGCGGGTTAAAGTCCCAGTCGCCGCTGAAAAGCGTGTCACCGAACTTGTCGGATATTGGAACAAGGCCCGCTACGCCAGTCACTCCATCGGCCAACTTTGCCTGTATGACGGCATGGCGCAGTCCGAAAGCTGGGTCGCCGCCATTGTTGGTCCTGGCGTTGGATGTGTTTTCCTTGATATGCCCGATATTCATCTGAAGGTGCGTCGAGATGTCCTCGTTGATCTTCACGTCGAATGTCGGCCTGAACCTTAGCCTCGCGGCGGCCGCGTTCTCGTCGCCAAATGTGGATGTGTCACTCCTCGAATCAGTGTAATAATTGATCCTGAACTGCCCATGATAATTAAGCTCCGGATCGGCCCAGGATTTCCCGGCCACCATCACGGTGAGCGCCATCACCGCGAGAACGAACATAAAGAGTCCAGCGCGACTCCACTTCCCTCTCTCTTTCCTCATTTTCCGCCTCATAAAAAATGATTGCCTCACTCACACCCACCCCAGAATCGCCCTCTATACGACGCTTCCGCCGATACCACTCCGATTCTGGCCGCCCTTCATAAGCAAAGGCGCAGGAATTGCCAATTGTTAATTAGCAATGAAGGCGCCATACATCATCTGCCTTGAAAAGCGCAAAACCCGTCAATGCAACAGATTTATAATCAATTAATTGCAAACTTTGCCAAGCATTGAGAAGGCTTTTTACGCGCTTCTCCGCCTAGAGACATGTTTGATAATGGATTGAGGGTGTTCCTAAAAAGAACACAACCTTTGCCGCTTGTTTAGACTGAATGCTTACCAGATAGGCGGGAACAGGGTTCGACTCCCTTCATCTTCCGATAACTACTTTAAAATAATATTTATGATTAATAAAACGCTATTGGCGCGAGCTTCGTGAATTTCACTCTCTAACCCCATTAAATCCATTGGGTTATAGGTGCTTTTTTGTCCCCGGTTTGCCCCCAACGGGCCTTTCCAGATGCCAATCAAAACCATGAAGAAGGAGATTGTGAATGCCAAAGTTCAGGAAAAAACCGGTAGTGATCGAAGCCGTCCAGTTACGGTGGACACTTGTAGCGAGGTGTGTGACTTCTTGTCTGTTGGCAAGGCAGAAGGGGAGAGACCATCGGGGTGCTATATTACCGATAAAGGTGAGCCAACGGATGATGCCAGTCATACCTCATAGGTTTACGGATTCTATAAACATTCT
>JADGAO010000239.1 GCA_015231995.1 Nitrospinota bacterium
ATGGGGACTCCTAGCCGCTCCACCAGCGACGATTCGTCCGACCCGGCGAACCCGCTCCGGTTCGCCTCGTGGAACGCCTTCATCAACGTCATCCGCGTAAACGCCTGCGGGGTCTGTATCCGCATCACTTCTTCGCGGTTGACGGGGCCGGTAATCACGCCTCCCGTCACCTTTTTTAACGTGTCGCGGGCGCGGATGGCCGTTACTGCGGCTCCGTGTTTGATCGCCGATTCCACAACAGCGTCTATCATCCCGTGGGTTATAAACGGGCGCACGCCGTCATGCGTCAACGCCACGTCCATATCCTCTGAGACGTAAAGGAACCCGCGCGCCACGGATTCGTGCCGCGTTATGCCTCCCTCCACGACTTCTTTGACCTTGGGGATGCCGTACCGCTCCACTATCTCGACCCTGCAGAATTCCATCTCGTCCGCCGGGGCGACGAGAATGATCTCGTTTATCCGCGGCGACGACGACAGCGTGGCGAGAGCGTAGGTGAGGATCGGTTTGCCGTTTATGCTCAGGAACTGTTTTTTCATGTCGCCGCCCATGCGGACGCCGGACCCGGCGGCAGGGACGATTGCGGATACTTTCGCTTTCGTATTGGCCATCTTCGTTAAAACCTCGGTTTGCGTTTCAGCGGCTCTCTGCTTTTCGCCGCCGACTCCATGATCTTCTTTATGTCCCAGTCCACGGGAAGACGCGCCATCTCGCCGCTTTTCATCTTGTACACAAGAAGCTTGTTCTCAAGCCCATGCTCGAAAAGCGTCTTGGTGACTTCAACGTCGGACTCGCAATACTTCGCCACAAGCTCGTGTTCGCCCTGCGCCCACCACTTGAGCGATTGCAGGCCATCGGCGGTCTTTCCCCTTTTTAGCGTGGCTTCGGCCAGGCTTCCAAGACTCAACCGGAAGCCCAGCCGCCGCTGGACATCTACCAAAATGTCGAAAGATTTTACTTCACGTTTGAGATCAACGCCAGTATAAGCCGACAGCACTCCGAAATCGAAAGAGATATGGTTGAACCCCACAACAAGGTCGGCAGACAACAGTTTTTCCACCAGCGCGTCCACGTCTTTTTCCCAATAGCGGATATATTTTTTTTCGCGGGAGTCGTAGGCCACGCCCACGGCCATCCGCATCTTGTTCACGTTTCCCCATCCGCCTACTGCGTCGGCTCCAAGCTGTGTCTCAAGGTCGAAAAAGACAATCCGCGCGTCCGGGGCCGGATCGAAATACTCTACGCCGTTCACTGTTTCCACGATTCCGTTCTCCATGATTTCGGAAGGGGCTTCGCCGGTTCTAGCGGAACGCGGCGAGGTTTTTCCCTCCATCGGTTTTTTGATCCCCAGCAGATACTCCAACAGCAATATGGTGGCGCGTTTGTCCAGCGGCTTGTTGCCGGAACCGCACTTGGGCGACTGCACGCATGACGGGCAACCCTCTTCGCACGGGCATGTGGAGACAAGATTGTGGGTTAATGTCATCAGCTCGTCGAGCCTTTCAAACCCTGTCTCCGAAAGCCCCACCCCTCCGGGATAACCGTCGTAAAAAAAGACCGCGCTCTTGCCCAGTCCCGGATAATGCGGAAACGAGATGCCGCCGATGTCGTCGCGGTCGCATAGGGCCAGCAGGGGGAACAGGGCTATGGCGACATGCTCGAAGGCGTGGATGCCGCCCATGAACCCCAGGCTCCGCCGTTCGATCTCGGCGCGGACGTTGTCTTCTATCTCCACCCAGAACCCGACGGTCTCGAATTCCGTCTCCGGCATGTCGAGGTCGAACAGCCCCATGGACTCCTGCCCGAAGATGGAGCGTTTCTCGTAACCTGTCACACGCTCTTTCACCTTAAGCTCGCCGAGGCAGACGGTAAATCCGTTCAACTCTTTTCTGGCGATGGTTTTCAAAATCTGCGTGTCTTTTTCCGACCGGGGGCGGGTATAGTACCGCTCGTCCATCATGGCGACGTGGACGGCTTTCTTGAGCATGTCCAGCTTCGTGACGATATATTGCCTGCCCATGTGCAGGTACACCGCCCCCTCGTGCCCTTCCGTGAATACGCGGGAGCCGGAAAGGGAGCCGACTATCGTCTTGCCGTCTTCTGCGAATATGGAGTAGCTCGACCCGGCGGATCGTATGTCCACGTCGCGTTGCGGCCTCTGACGAGAGGTGAGCCATCGGCGCGTGTCCAGCGACAGGGCCAGTTTCCCATCCTTCTCCATCTCGGCGAATAGCTCAGCCCGTTTCACAGGCTCGAACCATTTGTCGTCCATCTCAATCGGGAACTCTGCGGCGGCGCATACGATATGGGCGCGGAGGATATATTCGTTGTCGGGGTCTATGACGGCGGACTCGAACCCGCGAGTGAAAAAGTCGTCCGGGTTGCGCATGAAATGCTGGTCGAGCGCGTCCTGCTGGGCGATGAGGATTATGAGAAACTCACGGTCGGCCCTTCCCACCCGTCCGCCTCTCTGCCAGGAGCTTATGATCGTGCCGGGATATCCGACGAGAACGCACACGTCCAGCCCGCCGATGTCCACCCCCATCTCCAGCGCGGATGTGGTGATGACCCCGTCGAGCGCCCCGGAAAAAAGGTCGCGCTCGATCTTGCGCCGCTCTTCCGGCAAAAACCCGGCGCGGTATGCGGCGATCTTACCAGCAAGCTCCGGCTCCGCCTGTATCGTCCATGTGTAGATAAGCTCCGTTATCTTGCGGGCTTTGGTGAAGGCGATCGTCTTCAACCCCTCGTTCATCGCGCCACGGATTATCCTCGACGCGTCGGTGTAGGGGCTTCCCTCGGTGTTGTAGAAGA
Source organism: Nitrospinota bacterium (assembly GCA_015231995.1). Taxonomy (GTDB): domain Bacteria; phylum Nitrospinota_A; class UBA7883; order UBA7883; family JACRLM01; genus JADGAO01. Next base: position 2,812 of record JADGAO010000239.1, read on the forward strand.
CGAAACTTCCGCCCGGCCTGGGCGCGCCGGATTTATCCACCACGAGGAACTCTTCGCCGGTCAACGCGCCGATAAACGCTCCCGGATTGTTGATGGTGGCCGAACAGGCGATGAAACGCGGCTTTGCGCCGTACCTGTCCGCCACTCTCATCAACCTGCGTAACACCTGCGCGATGTGGGAGCCGAAAACACCCCGGTATGTGTGCGCCTCATCCACGACGATTATTTTGAGCCTGCGGAAAAACCTCTCCCATTTTTCGTGATAGGCCAGCAGGGAAAGATGAAGCATGTCGGGATTGGTGAAGAGAACGTTTGGCGGTTCCGCCAGAATCCTGCGCCGCACATGTGGGCTAACGTCACCATCGAACAACTCCGCGCGGATATCGCTGGGCATACCGTAAGCCAATTCGCGGAACGATTCTATCTGATCCCGCGCAAGAGCCTTCAACGGGAAAAGAAAAATCGCCGTGGCCGCCTTGTCCGCCAGAAGTTCGTGGATGACCGGAGCGGTGTAGCACAACGTCTTGCCGGAAGCCGTGGGCGTTGCGACGACGACGTTTTTACCGGCGATGGCGTTGGAGATGGCTTCCGACTGGTGGCTGTAAAGCGTGTCAAACCCCTTCTGACGGAGACGCTCCGCAAGGGCCGGGTGTAGCGATGAGGGAATGGAAGAGCGCTCGGCAGGTTTGGACGGGATGACACGGTGATGGACGATGTTGGCGCCCAGGTCGCGGCGTTTCTTTAGCTTCTCGACGAAAGCGGATACGGAAACGGGCATCCCCTACGCTCGCGCGGAGCGGTTTCGCAAATAATGGTCGGCTATGACGAGCAGAGTCATGGCCTCCGCCACAGGAACGGCGCGTGGGACGACGCATGGGTCGTGCCGACCCTCGACGCTTATTGGAGTCTCCGCCCCATCCGAAGTGACGGTCATCTGTTCCTTTAGTATGGAGGGCGTGGGCTTGACGGCGATGCGAGCCACCAGCGTGTTGCCGTTGGTTATCCCGCCGTCTATCCCGCCGCTGTTATTGGAGAGGAACACGGGCGAGCCGTTCTTCATCCGCATAGGGTCGTTATTCTGCGAGCCGTTAAGCGCGGCGGCGGAAAAACCCGCGCCTATCTCCACGCCTTTGACGGCGTTGATGGACATCAAGGCTTTTGCAATATCCGCGTCGAACCTGTCGTAAACAGGCTCGCCCAATCCGGCGGGAACGCCAAATCCTAGCACCTCGATCACGCCACCGACGGAGTCCCCCTGTTTGCGAGCGGCCAGTATCCGCTCGACCATCAACGTCGCCGCATCCGGGTCGGCGCACCGAACGTCGTTTTTCTCTATCGCAAAGCGGTCGAACTTCGACGCGGCGATATCGTGAATTTTCACGGTGTGGGCGAACACGTCTATCCCGTATCGTAAAAGAAACGCCCTCGCCACAGCGCCAGCCGCCACCCGGCAGGCCGTCTCCCGCGCAGAGGCCCGCCCGCCGCCTCGATGGTCACGAATGCCGTACTTCGTAAGATATGTGTAGTCCGCATGACCGGGCCGGAACGCTTTTCGGATGGAGTCGTATGACGAGGATTTGGAATCCTGATTCTCGATCTGGATATTTATGGGTGTTCCTGTCGTGACGCCATCGAATACGCCGGAGAGAATCCTGCACCTGTCCGGCTCTTTGCGTTGCGTTGTAATTTCGCTCTGGCCCGTCCGTCTGCGGTCAAGCTGGAGCTGAATCATTTCTTCCGATAGAACCACCCCGGCGGGGCATCCGTCCACGACGACGCCGATGGCCGGGCCGTGCGACTCGCCCCATGTGGTTATCCGAAACTGGGCGCCGAAAGAATTACCAGCCATATTTGTATCGAGACCTTTGTGTAACCAAACAAGTTCCAGAGTGTGTCATCCTGAAGGAGCTTTGCGACTGAGGGATCAGAGTAGAATTGAATATTCTA
>JADGAO010000023.1 GCA_015231995.1 Nitrospinota bacterium
CCCCGCCAACTTTGCGGGGAGAGAGCCTGCCCTGAGTCTTCCGAAGGGAAGGCGCAAAGCGCCAGGTGAGGGGTTACAAGCAGTACCTCAATAATGTTGAAGCTCGCGTGGTTCTAACTTGAAACACTGTTTGTTTCCCTCCCCCCCCAACCCTCTCCCGCGATGTTGCGCGGTAGAGGGGGCAGGATCATTGGTCAACGACTTATGCAAAGCTCCCCTCATCAAGTGGAGGTGGCTCTTCGCGTCGGGTGAGGGGTGATCCCTGCAAAAACGGCGGGGTGAAGAACACCCCCTTTGTCCCCCGAAGCTCGGGGGACCGCAACGCAGTTGCGAGGGGGTTTAATTAAACCCCTCCGGCGCGATGACGCGCCACCTCCCCTTTCTAAGGGGAGGGAAAAGGATGACGCCTTCGCTTCGTCCTGCAAATGTACAAGAACACCCTGCCGATACGGGTCAGCGGATCTGCTCCAGCGATTTTTTCATCACCGAGGATGCTGTGGGGTTCTTCTCAAGCGGGAGGTTATCCTCCATCAGCTTTTGAGCCTCCTGCCCGCCGATTCTTCCCAGCGAACGGATTGCCGAAAGGCGCACCATCACGTCGGTATCCTTAAGGCCTTCGCCGATGGTCTTCACGGCTTTCTCGCCTTCCATGTTGCCCAGAGCCTCGTAAGCCGAGGAACGTATGTAAGCGTTTTTGTCGTTGACCGCTTTGTCCGCGACGATTGAGGCTGTCTCGCTGGTTTTGAAGTGGGTCAGCGCCAGCAGAGCTCTCGCGCGGGCGACGGGGAACACCTTTTCGTCCCCGGCTATCTTTATAAGCGTTTCCCTTGCAGAGTCCGGCTTGAGCCTGGCGAAATAATCGCCCTCCGGCATCCCGTGCCGCCCGGACAGCACAGAAACCATATCTCCGTAAGAAACCACCACATCCTGCGCAAAGGAAGTGGAAGCGAAAACCAGCGAAAGAGCGGTTAATGCGCAAAAGAGATGTTTCATCTTCTTCAATCCTCCAATTTCTATAATACAACCGGGTGCGTGTTCATGACCTCGCCCTGCTGGGGCGAGATAACAGTCTGGTCGCCAGTGGGATAACCTTCGCTCGTCGTGTCGTCCGTCCAGAACATCAGGAACTGGGTGTTCACCCCCCTGCATTCAGGCCCGGAGACTCTTCCGTCGCCGTTCGTATCGTACGCAGGGCCGCATTCGCCGGTGTCGGAAAGAGGGTCGTGCTTGGAGCCGTCCCGCTCCGACGGGTGGTACAGGCCGAGGTAGTGGCCGATTTCATGGGCAAGCGTGAGCGACAGGTAAAGCTGATCCGTCTCATGCACGGTGTAACCGGGGAATGTGAAGCCGAAGCTGGTGGCCGCCGCAACAAGCCCGGAAGAACCGGTGCCGTGCAGGAAACCGGGGCCGGGTATCGCCCCGTCCATCCCCAAAAGACCGCCGCCGAGCTGGGGCATAAGGAAACAGTTGATGCCCGTATCACCACGACCGGCAGTCCCGCGCGAAGCGGCGTCCAGGAACGCGCCTACATCATCTATAGACCCGCCCGCCTGAGCGACGGCGTTCGGGTCGTCCCTGAACTCGACGTTGAGGGCGTTCACAGTCACTCCCACCTGCTGAAAAATGTTCGTGATGTAATTTTTAATGTTTTGCGCGTCGTCCACGCTCGAGATGACCGGGTTCGACCCGCCGACGGTGTAAACGAAAAGGTTGAGCGTGATCCCGCCCTTGGAGAAATCGGGGTCGTATTTCTTCACCAGATATACATTGACGGAAGCCGAAGAGTCCGAAGCGTTGCTGAGCGCGACGGTGTAGTCGCCGGTAGGGAAGTCGCCCGCAGAGACGTGACGCACGGGAATCATCGCCCCGATGCTGTCGCCGCCGGCGTTCCAGATAAAGTTGTAAAACGCGCTGTAGGCGCCGCTTATCGAATTGGCGTCGTAGTTGTAGTCGAAATATGTCGAGGCCGAGTTGGACAGCGAGTCAATGTAAATCGGCCCGCCAGTGGTGTCCACCACGATTTCGGTGACTTTGCCCCCGTCGCTTTCCACGCCGGAGATGCTGAACCATTCTTTGGCCACGCCGCCTGCAAGCGTCACCGAACCTATTAGAGATGATGTGTATGTAATCCCGCCGGAAGACGTTCCGTCCGTTGTGCCAGAGGATGAGTCGCATCCATTAAGAATAATGGAAAACGGGACTAGAAGAGCCGCGCTCCAAAACCTGAGCCACCCGATCCTTGATTTACCATTAGACGACATAAAGCTCCCTTTCGCAGGAATCAAAATAAAGCGTTCCCAACTTACTCCGTCGCCCGTTATGGCGTCACAACCAGGCTGACGTATATTACCACAAGCATGGATATGAACGGTTCGTTTCCCTTGATTCTCTGATAAGCGTGGGCGTCGCATATTGTCATTTCGAAGACGCCTCTGGCGTCCGTGGCAATCTTCAGGATTATCCTGGACCGCCACGCCACCTGGAGGGATGGAGTATAATTATAAGTGAGAGATATTGGTAATTATCGGCTCTAGCCGACGGGGGCGTATGCGAATATATCCGAGAATCAGTAGCATGAAGCTAACTGCGGTGGAGCGCTTCAACGAGGTCGGCGAGTTGGCGGAGGAGACCATCGGCAGAACCCTCAACATCTCCGAGGGCGGCATGTTGCTGGAGATGGTCATGCCTATTCCGCTTCTATCGAAGGTGGCCCTTAGCGTGGGTTTGGGTGACTCGGTGCTTCATGTGAAAGGCGAAGTCGTCCACCTTCGCAAAAACGATAACGGCCACATCGAGACGGGCATACAGTTCGAGGGGATCACCGACGAAAACCGGAAATTGATCCGCAAGAGCCTTTAACGGGGAGGGGGGGGGCGACTGCCGCGCCTTTGTTGAGGCGGGATTCTTCACGGAGTTTACCCCGAGTCCACCGAAGGGTTACGCTTCGTTCAGAATGACAATTTTTTGTCATCCTGAGGGAGCTTTGTGACCGAAGGATCAAAATAAAATAGAACATTCTATTTGATGGATTCTTCGCAGAGTTTACCCTGAGCATGCGAGGGACTCAGAATGGCGACTCTGAGCGATAGCGAAGAATTTTCCTCGGTTCTAGGCGTTCCTCACTTGACGCAACGAAAGCCGTTATCGTTCGTCCGCGTCGTGGGTTTCTCCTCGAATCTATGGGAAACCGTCAGGTACGACGCCTTATCGTTCCAGGAACCGCCACGGAGAATACGTTTGTCCCCTTCGGCGCTGGACGTCCATTCCCACACGTTCCCGCTCATATCGTGCAGACCCAATGGATTGGGCGGGTAACTGCCGATTTTGACGGCTTTTTTCAAGCCGGACTCTTTATAATTGGCCTCGTCCACGCTCAATCCACCAGAAGCCGTGGCATATTCCGGTTTATCTTTGCAACTGCGCGCCGCCATCTCCCATTCCTGCTCGGTCGGCAACCGTTTCCCGGCTTTCTCGCAGTATGCGTTCGCTTCGCTCCAATCAACCATATCCACCGGGCAATTCGGACAACTTCTGCCTTCCGGGCGGCTTTTTTCCATGACCTTCTCATACTCAGCCTGCGTCACTTCATGTTTATCCATAAAGAATTTGCCGCAGGGAACGAACACCATGCCGCTCGGAGCTTCCTTTTTCTTCTCATGCTCCGAGCCGGATTTTTGTTCCGCCCGCTCCCGGCGCGGTGAAACGTCCGCCACCTGGCGTTGGGACAAAACCTCCCTCGCCTTCACGGCGGGAGGGTATCCGGGCTGAACCGCCTCGGCCACCGCAAGATACTCTTCGGCCTTTGCGGGCTGGTTTTTCCCAATAGCTCCATGAGCCAGTTCCACTGCGCGGGCGGCGATTTTTTCTGTCCCTGCCTTTGCGGATTCGTTTGCGGGATCAATCGAAAGAGCCTCCCGATACTTCTCCAGCGCGTTTTTACCCTTTGGAGTGACGAGACGATTTGCGGCCAAATCCTTTTCGGCGGCCATCAACAGGCTTTCGACTTTTTCGCGTTTCTCCTTGTCGGCCTGCTCTGTCGCGCTTGGAGCCGTCGCCGAAACTTCCGTCGCGCCTACCTGCGGTTCCGCCTTTTTTTCAGTCGCCGGAACGTCGGTGGGCAACGAGGTGGCGGGAGTCTCCGCAGGTTTCTGCGCCACAATCGGCATTGGCGCCGGACTCTTCGGAGCCTCGCTTCCAAACATCAGATACAATCCGCCAGCGACCGCCAGTAGCAGGCCCGCCGCCACAGCCACGCGCCCCAGCGGTTTCGCCGACGGGCTACCCTTGGCCGGGTTGACTAAACCGGAGGGAGGCGTGAGGCGCATTTCTTCCGTGCGTCCGGCCAGATTCGCCGCCGCAGACGCAAGGTCGCGCCGCAAAGCCAAGGCGGAGGGATAACGTTTCTCCGGGTCCTTCTCCAGCAGGCGCATGACGGCGCGTTCGATAATCTCCGGTACGTCGGGATTGACCTGCCGTAACGGCACAGGCGGTTCGGATACATGCTGATGCATGACCCCCCAGGGGGTGTCCGAGCGGAACGGCAATATCCCCGTGAGCATCTGGTAAAAAATCACGCCCAGCGAATAAAGGTCGCTTCGCGGCCCGATCTTGGCCGCCTCGCCTCTCGCCTGTTCCGGCGACATGTACGCCGGAGTGCCCATCGCCCTGCCTGCGCTGGTCAGTTCGATGCCCGACTTGGTGGCGTCGTCATCCACCCCCAGCGCCTTGGCCAGGCCGAAATCCAGTATCTTCGCCACCCGCTGGCTCCCTATGTGGGCCACCACCACGTTGTCGCCTTTCATGTCCCTGTGGACTATCCCCTCGCCGTGGGCGCATTCCAGCCCGTCGCACATCTGCATGGCCAGCGACAGGAAATCGGAAATGGAGAATTTGCCGCCGTCGAGAATCATCTGCCGGAGCGATTTGCCCTCGATAAACGGCATTACGAAAAAATACTGCCCCTCCGGAGTTTTGGCGAAATCGAGCACCGTGACTATGTTGGGGTGTTCGAGCCGGGACTGGAGCTTGACCTCCCGCTGGAACCTGCGGATCGTGTTCTCGTTTTCCGTATGGTGGGCAGAGACCATCTTGATGGCCACCGGTTTGTTCGTGCTTATCTGGACGGCCTTGTACACCGCGCCCATTCCGCCTTCGCCGAGTTTGTGAAGAATGCGGTAACGCCCGTCGAAAACCTGGCCGGCCATGGCGTCCTTGGAACGGACAATCAGGCCGGAAGCGTCATGCGGGCAAAACTTTATTCCCTGTTCGTATTCGCGTTCGCAAAGGGGGCAAAATAGTTTTTCCATATTTGATTTGGCGACATGTTGAATCCGCAAAATTATAGCACACGGATTTGAACTTGTTCTTCGCACGTGCAAAGACGCCGGCGTGAACGCCCTTAACCCAACTTTGTCCCTTAGCAGGAAAGCTTTGCATAAGCGTTGACCGATGATCCTGCCACCTCTCCCGCGCTATATCGCGGGAGAGGGTTGGGGTGAGGGAAACAATCAGTGTTTTGGGCTTGAGCCACGCGAGTTCAAATTATTGAGATACTGCTTGTAACCCCTCACCTGGCGCAAAACGCCTTCCCTTCGGAAGACTCAGGGCAGGCTTTCTCCCCGCAAAGTTAGCGGGGAGAGGGTAGGGAGTTAATCGTGGACTTACGCAAGGGTTTCTTTGTTAAGGGCTGGGAAAAGCGATGTCATGCTGAGTCATTCGACTTCGTTAAGGAGAGGCTCGTCGAAGCATGACAACAACAGTGGTTTTCACCTCATATCGGGGAATCAAAGATTGACAGGTAGCGTCCATGCTTTTAATCTAACCGGATGAATCTTCACATTGGATGCCGATGAACGACTACCTGCTTACGATCCTTCTCTCCCAGGCGCCGGGGGAAATCACCGTGATAGACATGATTACCTCTGCCGGAGCGGTCTCCAGGGGGGTGCTGGTCGTATTGCTCCTCTTCTCGCTGGCCTCGTGGGGGATCATCATGCACAAAATGAGGCTCTACAAGAAGATCAGAAAGGATACTGACGCGTTTCGCGATTTCTTCCAGAAAAAAAACCAGCTCGACCATATCTACACCTACGCTAAAAAACTTCGCAACTGCCCGATGGCCCGCGTCTTCTTAGCCGGGTACATCGAGCTTGCGACCCAGTTCCGCCTCACACAGGGCGGCCAGCCGGATTCCGACGAAGGTTTCCTGCTCGAAAAGCTCGACTCCATAAGCCGTGCGCTCGAACGCGCCACGGCCCAGGAAGTCACGAAACTGGAGCGTTGGCTGTTTTTTTTGGGAACGACCGGTTCTGTCACTCCGTTCATCGGCCTTTTCGGGACGGTGTGGGGGGTTATGACGGCTTTTTCGGGCATAGGCTCCAAAGGGTCGGCGAGCATAGCGGTTGTGGCCCCCGGCATAGCCGAGGCGCTCATCGTCACGGCGGCGGGTCTTTTCACGGCCATCCCTGCGGTTATCGCGTATAACTACTTCGTCTACCGCGTCAAGATAAAGGCTACGGATATGGACAACTTCTCGCTGGACATGCTCTCGCTCATTGACCGGATTTACATCAAACGCTCATGAACGTATCGGGCGGCGATTCGGGCGGCAGTTCACGGCGGTTCCGCCGTAAAACGACTCCGTTGATGACGGAGATAAACATCACCCCGTTCGTGGACGTGATGCTCGTTCTGCTGGTCATATTCATGGTGACCACCCCGCTGATGCAGAGCGGAATCGCCATAGACCTGCCCAAGGAAAATGTCGGCGCGCTCGAGATACAGGAGGAGAATATCGTCTCCCTCAGGAAAGACGGCGCGATGTTCTTCAACGACAAGAGGGTGACGGCCCGGGATTTGAACGAGAAACTCAAGAAGCTTGTAACAGCGTCGCCGAAGGCGCAGGTATATCTGCGGGCCGACAAGGGCCTGCCATACGGCGCCGTGATGAAAGCTATGGGGGCGATAAAACAGGCGGGCGTGGAGCGGCTGGGCATGGTGACGGAGATGCCCACCGATGAGGATAAAGGGAAGTGAACGCCCCGGCATACGCCGCCATCCGCAAGAGAGGCCTGTTAACTCTGTGAATGGCGGCGCTGGAATGATTTCGGGCGATAACGACGTCAACACGCCGACCCAGCTTGCGGTCGCCCTGTTGCTGTCGGCGATCGCCCACGCTCTGTTTTTCGCGGGCCTGATAGCGTTTTCGTTGTGGAGCCCCAAACACAAAATCATAGTTCCCGGCTACAAGGTTGACCTTGTGACGTTGACGCCGTCCACCCCGGCCACTCTCCTTCCGCCCGGCCCCCCGGCGCAAGCGGTGGAGCCGGAACAACCCAAACCCGTAGAGCCGGAAAAGCCCAAGCCGTCCGAAGAGAAACCCGCGCCTGAGCCGATGGTGAAATCCGCCCCGCCCCCGGTCAAGAAAGCGAAAGCCGAGCCGGAGGCTAAAAACAAAAAAGCCGACGCTCCCAAAAAAATCATGGCAAAGAACGAAGACGCGCCGAAGAAGGAAAAGAAAAAGGAGGAGAGCGAGCCGGAGCCGAAGAAGACCAAAACCATTCCTCCAATCGAAACGGCCTCCATCCCGCCCGCGTCACGCGGGTCGGTTTCGCCCTCTACGGCCACGCCACGGCCGGCAGGCGGCGGGCTGGTCACCGAAGGGCTGGCGTTTCCGCACACCTGGTATCTGCAGATACTCGAGAGAAAGGCCAACGAAAACTGGATAACGCATGGGATAATAATCGCCGGAAACAAATCCGATCCGGTCGTGCGTTTCAACATTCTCAAAAACGGCAGGGTGGACGGCCTCGAGCTGGAAAAATCGTCGGGCAACGAGGCGTTGGACGAAAGCGCGTTGGCCGCGATCTCCAAGGCGTCGCCGTTCCCGCAACTGCCTGCCGATTACGGGTCGGACCATCTGACGGTGCATTTTACTTTCACTTATGAACAGCGTGACTGAAAAGGAGTCTTGAAGTTGCGAATATCTATATCGTTGAGGATGGCGGCGCTGGCCGCATCGTTTTTCGCCGCAGTCGGCGCGGCTTACGCCAATGACAACGGCGTTTGGATCGGAACCACCGCATCCGGCTCCCGGCAGATAGAAATAGCCGTCGCCGACATGGCCACCCCGGGCGACGATAAGGACGAACTGGGCAAAAAGACCGCAGGCATGATTAATTTCGACCTTAAATCCACCGGGTTTTTCAAACCTCAGGAGAACCGCGAATTCGTCAGGCAGGCCGTGGAAAAAGACCTTAGCGCCCCCGGCGGCGTGGCTTACGCCGAATGGAAGACGCTTGCCGCAAACTTTCTGGTCAAAGGCAATATGGGTTTCAACCCAGACGGTAGCATATTCATGGATACGCGGGTGTACGACCTTCAGGCGAAAAAAATCTATTTTTCCAAGATTTATTCCGCGCCAAAGCCGTTGTTCCGCCAGATGGTCCACCAGTTTTCCGACGACCTGCTCAACAGGCTCACCGGCGAAACGGGCGTCTCTCGCTCGAAGATAGTGTTTGTCTCCCGCCAGAACGGGAAAAAGGAGCTATTCACTATGGACTACGACGGGAACAACCCGACGCAGGTCACTTCGGACAGATCGCTGGCCCTGTTCCCCAATTACCACCCCTTCAAGGACATGGCGCTTTTCACCACATACAGGTACAGGAACCCCGACCTGTACGCCATAGACATCAACACAGGCGCGCGATATCCTGTCTCCCGCAAAGTGGGGGCCAACATGACCGGCAAATGGTCGCCCGACGGCCAAAAGATCGCCTTCGCGTTGACGCATGCCGGAAGCTCGGACATATACATATGCGACGCCGACGGCAAGAATACCATCCAGCTGACCTCATGGCCTTCGATCGAGACGTCGCCCGCGTTTTCTCCCGACGGAAAACACATCGCCTATACGTCCGACCGCACCGGAATGCCGCAGATATATGTGATGAGCGTGGACGGGAAGGATAACAAGCGCGCTACATGGACAGGCTCGTATAACGACACCGCCGCATGGTCGCCGAAGGGGGATTACATCGCGTACGCTTCCATGACCGGGAGCAACTTCAATATCGCGCTCGTCAACGTCAACGAGTCCAGAGACGTGCGCCAGTTGACGTCCGGGTCCGGGTCGGAGGAGACCCCCACCTGGTCGCCGAACGGGCGCAACATCGCCTATTCCGGGAACAGCGGCGGGGTAAAGCAGATTTTTATCATGAACGCGGACGGGACGAATCAGACACAGATCACGAACCTGCCCGGCGGCGGTTATTCCCCGTCATGGGGGCCTGCGCCGACGGCCAAGTAAGCGAAGAGGGAGCCGGATACCTCCAAAACTTATCGTTTCGCTCCATTCGTTGACTGTTAATGAGCTACAACGTTAAAAAAAATACGGCGTCGCCCTTGAAAAGGCGCGGGTGGTCTGTTACATTTCTAAACTGAATGAATTAAATAGATGAGATAGATGGTGATAGTAACCGTCTATCCAATAACCAACTTGCTGGGAGATATGATAATGCGTAAAAACAGCCTTTGGCTTCCCGTGGTAACGGTTTTAGCGGTGGCGTCCTTGATGACACTGGGAGCGTGCTCTACGAAGAGTAAAGAGACGTTGCCGGCCACTGGCGAAAAAACGGACGGCGGGGCTTCCGGCGGGGCCGGCGGCGCGGGGTCTTCTTCCCAGGCCGGAGGGGCTGTGACGGCCGAAGAGCGGACTCAACAGGGGCAGAGGGACGCAAGCTACACGGAAGAATCCCAGCTTAAAGACGTCTACTTCGACTTCGACAAGTCCGACATCAGGACCGACGCGCGCGACCTTTTGAAAGCCAACGCGGACTGGATCAAAGCGCATCCCGCCGCCAAAGTGCAGATTGAAGGGCATTGCGACGAACGCGGCACCAACGAGTACAACCTCGCCCTCGGCGAGCGCAGGGCCAACGCGGTAAAAAAATACATCGTCTCGCTTGGCGTGGAGGCCGACAGGCTCTACACGATAAGCTACGGCGAGGAATTGCCGATTGATCCGGGCCACACCGAAGACGCCTGGACCAAGAACAGGCGGGCGCATTTCCTCGTGACGAAGTGAGGTTTGGAGAGGAAAGCCCGCAAGGAAACAACCCAAAACAGGGGGTGGCGGCAACGCCATCCCCTTTTTAAGCTTTCGTAAAACCACGCCGGAATGAATTACACCAAACTTGCAATCGGAAGGCTTACAGCCCTTGCTGTGGTTCTGCTCATCCCGTCAGCCTGCGAAACCGTCAGTAAAAAAGAGTGGGCCATAACCCAGAATCAGGTGACAAGGATAGACGAGCGGGTTGCGACGATCGGCAAGACCCTGTCGCTCCAGGCGGACCTTGCCGCCAACATCGAGCAGTTGCGTAGCTCCGTTTCGGTCATGACCGGGCAGATAGAGGAGTTCAACGCAAGAACCCAGATGTTCTCCGAAAGGCTCGCCAAACAGGAAAAAAATCTCAACGAAACCTTGGCGGCCAACCGCAACGATATAATAGAAAGCTACTCCGGCCTCGCGCAGGAAACGAGGGAGTTCAGGAAAGAAATACAGGCCATGTCGCTGGAGGCTCGCGGTTCGGCTCGGGCGATAGACGTAAGAATCGCCTCAGTGGAAGCCCGGCTCGCCGTCATGGACGAAGCCATACATAACCAGCCTTCCAAGAAGACGGGCAAAGCCCGGGAGAAAGAAAAAACCGTCGCCGAGCCGATCCGCCCTGAGGCTACTCCTGTTGCGCAACCGGATCAAAAAAGCGAATGGGGCCTTTACGAGAACTCATACACCAGCTTTATCCGGGGCGATTACGAGACTGCGGCGCGGGGTTTTCTGGAGCATCTCGGCCTCTACCCGGATTCGTCGTTGTCCGACGATGCGCTCTTCTGGCTTGGCGAATCGTTTCTGGGCATGAACAACAACCTCAAGGCCGTCGAGGCTTTCGGGGCGGTGTGGGACAGGTTTCCTTCCAGCGTAAAGGCGGGGCCGGCCCTGCTCCAGATGGCCGAGTCGCTAATCCGGCTTGGCAGGATGGACGAGGCTGTGTTAAAACTCAAGGTTATTGTGGAGAAGCTTCCCGGTTCGCCGGAGGCTGAAAAGGCGTCCAGGATGATTTCGGCACTGGCGCCGGGAACTCCCGAGCGGCGATAAACGACTTTAAATTTTCCATCGGGTATTGATAAATGTCGGCTGTTTTAGGTCAAGGCGTAAAAAAGTGGGTTTTGCAGTTCCTCATATGGCTGGTGGCGATTACTTTCGTCGGATCCGCCTTCATGGTATGGGGTATGAAAGAGAGCCAGCAAGAGGAGACCGTCGCCTCCATCGGCGAAGAGGTCATAACCCGTCGGCAGTTCGCGCAGGAGCGTAAGCAGATAGAAGAGAACCTCCGCAAACAGCTCGGCGGACAGGTTGACGCCGCAACGCTCCAGTCGCTCAACACCCCGATGATGGCCATCAACTCCATCATCGCAAGGAACCTGCAGGCCAACGCCGCCAGGGAAGCCGGCCTTGCGGTCTCCAAAGAAGAGGTTAAGGACGCCATCATGGGCATGAAGGATTTCCAGGTGAACGGCGCCTTCGACGGCAACCGTTACCTCGACCTGCTCAAAAAGAACGGCATCACCCCAGCCTCTTTCGAAGAGGGCCTGCAAAGCGACATCCTGCAACAGAAGATGGTCGCGTTGGTGGAGAGGGTGGCGCTCATGCCCGATATCGAGGCGCGCAACTACTATCTGTTCGAAAACCAGCCGGTCGCCGTGGATTACGTCAAGCTCAACTCCGTCGATTTCGAGAAGAACGTGACGGTTTCGGACGACGACCTTAAAAAATGGTTCGAAGGTAGAAAAGGCGACTTCCGCGAGCCTGAGAGCCGCGTTTTCAGGCTTCTCCTGCTGACCCCGCAGGCGCTCGAACAAAAAGTCACACTCACCGACGCTGAGATATCCGAGTATTATTCCGGCCATTCCGCCGAGTTCGGGGAAAAAGACGAGATACACGCCCGCCATATCCTTGTGTCGCTTCCGCTTAACTCAAGCCAGCAGGAGATAGCCGCCGCTGGCGAGAAAATAAAGAAAGCCGCCGAGCGGATCAAGGCTGGCGAGGATTTCGGCAAAGTCGCGCAGGAGATGTCCGGCGACACAGCTTCGGCCAAAAACGGCGGAGACCTGGGGACTTTCAAACGCGGGACTATGGCTCCAGAATTCGACAAAGCCGTCTTCGGGCTGATGGAGGGTGAAATTTCCCAGCCGTTCAGCACCCAGTTCGGCCTTCACATCGCGCAGGTCATTTCGAAAAAACCGGGCAGGGTCCCGCCGCTCGACGAGGTCAAGCAGAAGGTGGAAGCCTCCGCCCGCCGCGACAAGGCCAAAAAAGAGGCTTACGCCTTGATGCAGTCCGTCGCGTCGTCCGTCAAACCGGAGGCTTTCGCCGCCGTCACCGACGCTCACCCGGAGATAAAAATAAACACGTACACTGCGGCGAAGAACGTCACGCTCGCTAATTTGGGAGATTCCAAAAAAGTAACCGACCTGGTTTTCGGCCTTAACGAGAGAACCGTTTCAGGGTTGATTGACCTTCCAGAAGGATACGCGCTGGCTATCGTGGACAACGTCCGTCCCCCGATAACCCCGCTTTTCGAGACTATAAAACAGAAAGTGGAGACTGCGTACAAAGCCGAAAAAGCCGCAAAACTGGCCGAAGAGGAATCTCTGCGGATGGAAAAAACCGCAAAGGCCGGAAAACCCCTCGGCCTGGTCGCCAAGGAATCAGGTTACGCCGTGACCAGAACGCCTCCGTTCAGCAGATCGAACATGGCCTCCGCCCGCCAATCGGGAGTGGAAGGGATGACGACGGAAGCGTTCACGCTTTCGGAAGGCGAGGTCCGCGGCGCTCCGGCGCAGAATGGGTTTGTGATTATGGCCCTTGCCGAGAAACCGCCGGTGGACGAAAAGGCGATGTCCGAAAAAATGCCGGAGTTTTCCAGGAAACTGTTGAGGGAAAAAAGGGCGCGCGTATTCTCCGAGTTCCTCACCAACCTGCGTAAGAAGGCGGAGGAAAAAGGGCAGGTGAAAATCATCGCCAGCATGAACAAGTAGCAAGCAGAGGATTCACGCTCGGCGGGGTGTTCTTCACCCCGCCGTTTTTTTTGTGGAGGGGGGGCGTCCTTCCTATCGCTTACCCGTCGTCGCCTCTGACTGTGCCCAAATGGTAAAACGTAGCGACAAATGCCGTTCGAGGCGTTCTTCACCCCGAACACCTTGTCGCTTTATTGTAATTCTGAGGCCCTTCGACGGACTCAGGGTAAACTCCGCGTAGCGAAGTGAAGAATCCATCGGAAAGAATATTCTGTTCTACTTTGATCCTTTGGTCGCAGGGACTCCCTCAGCAAAAGGAGGCGCCTTTTGATGCTCGGCGGGGTGTTCTTCGCCCCGGCCCCCCGCCGTCTTTGTTTATCAAGTGTCTTATAGATAGGAGTCCTAGGTCGAAGAGCGCCTCGGACAGCAACTAGGGTGTTTTGCAAAACCCTCATTAACAATAGGATGCGGTTGCTTTTTTCGATGTGAAAAAAATTGTTGTTTCCCTGAGAGGCAAGATGTATCATTGCATTATATTCGGTGGTGGTTGCATTCCATTTCTTTACGAACAGCCTTGATGCTAGGCTATTTTTCGTGGGATTGTTGTGCCTGAAGCAAGTCTCGACAAGGAAAAACGGCGAATCCTTATCCAGCGTATCCAGGAATTGCCCACCCTTCCGTCTACAATCAGTAAAATCATAGAGCTTGTCGAGAGCAAATCCTCCACATCCGAAGACCTGGCCCGCGTCATCTCCAAAGATCAATCCATAAGCTCGCTGATTATAAAGCTTGTTAATTCAGCATTTTATGGTCACATGCGCCAGATTTCCTCCATTTCCCACGCCATTGTCATATTGGGTTACACGACAGTCCGCACCATGGCGTTGGGCGTTTCGATTTTCAACGCATCTCCGGGTAAAAAGGCGGCGGCGTTTGACAGAGGCAAATTCTGGATTCACTCGATCGGCGTAGCCACCATCACCCGAAGGATCGCCACCCACACACCGGCGCGAGACGGATTGGACATGGAATCCGTATTTCTTTCCGGCCTTCTTCACGACATTGGGAAGGTTATTTTCGATCACTATTTCAATAAAGAATACGAGGAAATAGCCCGTTCGGCGGCTCAAAAACACGAGTGGATTGGAGACTCCGAGTCCAGCTTTTTCGGGATCAACCATTCCGAGGCCGGTTATTATCTCGCCCAGAAATGGCAATTCCCCTCAACCGTCATTTCCGCGATAAAACACCATCACAATCCCGAGTTATGCGAGGGAGAGGCGGAGCGGGCGATGGCTTGCATGGTGAATCTGGCCGATTACCTTTGCAGGAAAGCCTCGATAGGTTCTGGCGGAGATAACGAGCAGAGGCCTTTGGACGAACAGGCTCTCTCATTCCTTGGCATTTCCCACGCCGCCCTTTTGGAAATAGCCCAGGAGGTCGAAGGCGACCGCGAGATGATCGAATCGCTGACATTGGACAGAAAATGAACGACACCGAAGATATCAGGGCGAAGATCGAGGAGTTGACCCACGAACGGGACGCCTACGCCAGGACCCTGGCGGATTCCAACGCCGCATTCCGCGAAAAGGTCAGCGAGTTTTCGATTATAAAGAGGATCGGCGACTCCATACGCTGGAACCTGGACAAACGCAGGATTTGCGAGGAGATCGTTGACATCATAATTGACGAGACAGCGGCGGAGAACTGCTCGTTGTGGCTGATGAGCCAGGACAGGTCGGGTATCCAGCTGATAGCAGTCAGGGGGCAGAGGGACGTGGGGTCCCGATATTTCCCCCCCGGCGATCCGAAGGCCAGCAGGATGGCGTTAGGCGAGGGCGTGGCCGGGTGGGTGGCGCAGTCGGGAACGTCAATGCTCATAGAGAACGTCAGGCAGAGCGGCCTTTTCGTGGAGATGGGGAGGAGCGACGCTTCGTCCATAAAATCCTTGCTATGCCTGCCTATCAAGGGCCAGAAAGAGGTCAGCGGCGTCGTCAACATGTCCCACCCGGACATAGGCGCCTTTTCGAAGGACAACGAGAGGGTTCTTAACCTAATCACGAACCAGGCCGGCCTTGCGTTTGAAAACCTCACCCTCATCGAGCGGATACAGGGTTTCAACGAGGAACTGGAGCGCACCGTGGCCGAGCGCACAAAAAGCCTGAGTTATTCGGAGAGCAAGTACCGTTCGTTCATGGAGAGCGCCGGGGACGCCATACTCGTGGTGGACAGGGCCACGCGCAGGATACAGGAGGCCAACGGCCGGGCGGTGGAATACACGGGGACGCCCAGGGAAGAGCTTGTCGGCAAAGACCTGGGGTTTCTTTTCGACGCCGGCGCGCTCGCCCGTTACGAGAAAATCGTGGCCGCCGGGTCGGGGCGGCTTTCCAGGGAGCGCCTGCGCGAAGAGGCGGGCGCGGAGCTTTATTTCGAGATAACGATTAGCATGATCGCCTCCCCGTCAGGCGAGGTGGCTCATCTGATAATAAGGGACATCACCAGCAGGCTTATCATGGAAGCCCAGCTCAAGGAATATAACGAAAGCCTCGAGGACATGGTCACCCGGCGCACGATGGAGCTGGAAAAGGCTCACGACGACCTCCTGCAGGCCGGCAAGATGGCGGCTATCGGCGAGCTGGCCTCCGGCGTAGCCCACGAGATAAACAACCCCATCGCCATCATCAGCGGCTACGCCGAAGACCTGATGGACAATATAAAAGCCGGAAGCCTGGAGCGGACGGGGCGCGATCAGGTGATAGCGACCCTTTCGATGATAACCTCACAGGCCGAACGGTGCATGGACATAACGAACTCCCTGCTCAACTTCGCGCGCAGGCAGGAGATATTCGTAAGCCCGGTCAGCGTAAACCAGGTCGCCCTGGCCGCGCAGAACATGGCCTTGCACAAGGCCGGGGAAAAGAAAATCAGGATGGAGAACAGGCTCGATCCGTCCCTGCCGAACATAAACTCCGACCTCAACATAATAGACCAGATACTGCTCAATATTTACAATAACGCAATGGACGCCATAGAGGGCGGCGGCGTTATAACCACGGCGACGGCGCTCGAAGAGGGGCATGTGAGCGTTGCGATAGCCGACACCGGAACCGGCATACCCCAAGAGGTGATGCCGAAGATATTCGACCCCTTTTTCACCACCAAGCCCGTCGGCAAAGGAACCGGGCTTGGCCTTTCCCTGTGCCGCCAGTTGCTGGAGCGATTGAAAGGGAAAATCAGGGTCGGAAGCGAAATGGGGCGGGGAACTGTTTTCACCGTAACCCTGCCGATCAATATTCACCCAAATGAAAACATACCGGAATAAGTGAGTACCATGGATAGCCGAAAAATGAGCCTGATGGTGGTGGACGACGAGGAGGCCTTCAAGGACCTGCTCGTCCGTAGGTTCGACCAAGTGGAGTTTGACGTGGCTGGTTTTTCGTCCGGCGAGGAGGCGTTGAAGGCGGCGCGGACCGGACGGTTCGACGTTGGAGTTTTCGACATCAAAATGCCGGGGATATCCGGCGTCGAGCTTCTGCGGGGGATAAAGGCGTTACAGCCGGGCATGGAGATAATCATGCTCACAGGGCAACCCACCGTGGATACCGCCATCGAAGCGATGAAGCTTGGGGCCTACGACTACATGGCCAAGCCGTGCAAGCTTGTGGAGCTTGAGATAATAATCCGCAAGGCTTACGAGAAAAAAAACCTGACCGAGCAGAACACGAGGCTCCGCGAGGAATTGAAAAGAAGGTCCGCCCAATGCCGTCTGATAGGGTCGTCGGGCGTGATGGCGAACCTGGGAGAACAGCTTACGCGCCTTGCGCCGCTCAACGACCCGGCGCTGATCGTCGGGGAGATGGGGTCCGGCAAAGAGGTGACGGCCATGACACTGCACAGGATGTCCCAGAGGCGCGAGGCGCCGTTCGTCACGCTAAACTGCGGAGTCTTGTCGGAGGGAATGCTGGAGACGGAGCTTTTCGGGCACGAGGCGGACGCTTTCGTGGGCGCCGGGCATACGATGAAACGGGGCCTGCTGGAGATCGCAGACGGAGGGACTGCCCTGCTGGATGAGGTGGAGCAGTTGTCGCCGTCCATGCAGGTGAAGATACTCCACTACCTGGACACCGGCGAGTTCCGCAGGATCGGCGGGTTGAGCGATATCGTCGTTGACACGCGGCTGGTTTTCGCCACCACCGACAACCCCGTCACCGGCCCCAAACGCGGAAAGCTCCGGGAGGATTTCTATTACAAGATATCAACGTTCACCATCAATATCCCCCCATTGCGCGACCGCAAGGAAGACGTGCCGGAGCTTTGCGAACACATTCTTTCCGGCGACAAGGCTGGCAAAAAGCTGTCCAAAAAAGCTCTCGAGGCGCTCATGGAGTACAACTGGCCCGGCAACGTGAGGGAGCTTACAAACGTTATCGAGAGGGCCGTGACGCTGGCTCCGAAAAACGTGATCCAGATGAAAGACCTTCCGTTAAGTTTCGAGAAACGCTCCAAGACCAGCAAAAACCGGCATCTTTTGAGCCTGCCGGAGATAGAGAGGGAGCATATCCAGTATGTGCTGGAGGCCGTCAACGGCAACATCTCCCGCGCCTCCAAGATTTTGGGGATAAGCAGGCCGAAGCTTTACAGGAAAATGGAGAAATACCGTAGCGGCCCCGGCGCGTAAGAAGAGCTTTGCACAACCCATCACGTTCGCAAATTGCCATTCTGAACCCTTAGAGGACTCAGGGTAAACTCCGCGAAGAATCCATCAAAGATTGTCATTCTGAACGAAGTGAAGAATCTATCGAAAAGAATATTCTATTATACTTTGATCCTTCGCTTCGCTCAGGATGACAACGGTCGCCAGGCGATCCCTCAGGATGACAGCCATGTGTCATTCCAACATTAGGAATCCGGGCTGTTCACAGCCCGTCGGCTATTTTCTCCAGAGCCTGCCTGCATGTCGGGTTTTTCGACTGTTTTGCGACGGCAAGCAAAGTGGCTTTCGCCTCTTCCGCCTCGTTGTGAAAAACAAGGGCCGTCGCGTATTCGATGAGCTTTCGCGCTTCCACATCCTCCGTTCCGCACTCGTTTTTTTTGACGGAGTTGATTGCGGAGGAGCGTTGCTCCCTCTTCTCCAGATCGGAAAGTCCGAAAGCGGCGTTGACGCAAACCAGTGACGAAACCGCCAGCAAGGCCGTAACTAGCGATCTAAACCTCATGATTTCCACTCCAATCCGAATGCCGAACGCCTCATATGCGCGAGACCTTTGCATAACCAAACGATTTCCATATTTTATCATCCTCAAGGAGCTTTGCGGCCATTGTCATCCTGAGTGAGTCTTCGACCGAAGGATCAAAGTAAAACAGGATATTCTATTTGATAGATTCTTCACTACGTTCAGAATGACAATGAAGCCAGAATGACAATGGTTGTGTTTGCTGAGGAAGTCCGTTTTTTGTCATCCTGAGGGAGCCTTCGGCGACCGAAGGATCAAAGTATAATAGAATATTCCTTTTGATAGATTCTTCGGCTTCGCCTCAGAATGGCAATAAAACGGACTCTCTCGCCTATTCCCCTATCGCTCTCTTCAACACCGTCTTGAAATTCTCCGTCAACTTCGAGTGATCGAAATCATGCGCGCGCGCTTTTTGCCGGGCGATGACTTGCTCACGAAGCGCGCCGTCTTCCTTCAACATCGCAATAGCTTCGGCCATCGCTGATGGGTCGTATTCGTCGAACAACAGACCTTCGCCGCCCATCGTGTCTTTCACCGCTGTTTTGGCGAGGGCGACGACGGGCACGCCAAACCGCATCGCTTCTATCAACGGTATGCAGAAACCTTCGTGACGGCTGGCGCACAAGAAGACGTCGGCGGAGGCGAAATAATCCCCAAGCTCTTCATCGGGCGCAACGCCGGTGAAAACGACGCCGTCCAAATCCCACACCTGCGTAAGGTTCCGCAGGGCTGTGTAGTATTTGCCGCCGCCATCGTACCCGCCGACGAGGATGAGACGCGAATCGGGGTTGATAAATTCTTTATAATACCGGTAAATTGCGATAAGGTCTTCGTGGCGTTTGTTGGGGGAGACGCGACCCACGAACAGGATGTTGGTCTTGCCGTCGTCGAACATTTTTTTGCCGGTCGGTTTTATCCTGTCAAAATCAATGATGCAGGGGACGATGGCGGTGTTCGTGAACCCTAGCGATTTCAACTCCTCTTCGTTGTAAGAGGATACGGCCATCGCAAACCGGGTTTTCCCTGCGAATTTCCGCAAAAGCTCCCGGCCCTCTTTGCACCGTTGGGCCGCCTCTGGAATGTACCCCTCGAAGAACTCATGCGGGGTTATGTTGTGGTACATCAGGATGACCCTGCCCGCGTGTTCCAACGCGAACTCGTTGACGGGCGACCCGGTGGAGTAATGGTAGATGAGCAGGCTGTCGTCCGGCTCGTTGGCGAATTCGCGGTACGGCCTGGCCGAAAGCTTTTCGTGAACCAGATCGGCGAAGACTTCCGACTCGTACCCCCACTGGTTGAGCAGGCGTTTGAACTCCGTGACGGTGTTGCCGATGGCGTCGCCATACCAGTAGTTGGGGAGCATCTGGTGGATTTTCATGCCAAACTCACAGAAAACCGCCTGCGTCCCGATGGCGCGAAACCAACTTTGTCCCCCTTAGCAAGGGGGACCGCAACGAAGTTGCGAGGGGGTTTAATTAAACCCCTCCGGCGCGAAGACGCGCCACCTCCCCTTTCTAAGGGGAGGGAAAAGAATAACTCTATCACCCTACAACCCCTCGCAGGCGGAAAGGAAACGTTTGAACCGTCCGCAGACGATGTCCCATGTGAAGTTTTCCAGAACATAACGTCTGCCGCGCCGTCCCATCTCGCTCGCATCGGAGGGGTTTTCCAGCAGGTATCCCACGGACTCGGCGAACTCCGGGAAGTTTGCGAACGAAAACCCTCCGCCGCATTCGTCCACGCTCTCTTTCGTCACCTCGCAACCGGAATGAACCAGAACCGGCCGCTCCATCAGCCACGACTCCATCATCACCAGCGAGAAACTCTCGTTAAGCGACGGCTGGCACAACACGGTGGCGGCGGAGTATGCGTCCTTTTTGTCGTCGAGAGGGACGAAGCCCAAATCCATCACGTTCCCGGCCACGTCATCGGGAACCGTCACCTCGCCCGGGCCGATGAGGACAAGCTTCAACCCGCTGTTCGGGTACATCCGTGAGTAGCGGGCGAAATATTCGATAAGCGTCGGCGTGTTTTTCGTAGCGTCCCTTCGCCCTGCGTAGAGGATGAACGGGGAGTCGCCGAGTTTGTATTTTTCGCGGAACCGTTTCGGGTCGGGGCCGTATATCCTGTCCACGCCCACGCCGATGAACGCCTGCTCGCACAGGGGCAATCCGCCGTAGATACGGTTGGCGAGCCTCATCTCCGCCTTCGAGTTGAACAAGGCTCCGCTGACCCGCGCGAACATTTTGCGGGTGACGTCGAGATACGCGTAACCCTCGTCGTGAAGACAGGGGATAAGGAACGACTTGTTCGGGACGATTGACGAGCCTTTCAGCGACGTGCCGAAAAGGTAGGGCAGGAAGAAATACAACCGGTCGTGATGGTTGTCGCCGATGAAGCTGTACAACGCGTCGGAATGGACGGCGTTTGCCATATACTCGACCTCCTCGGCGGAGCTGATGGGGTCGCGTTTGATGATCCTGTGGTTTATCGGGCCGAAAACGTCCGTATTTACCCGGTGTGGGTTGAACCTGCGGATGGTGACGCCGTCGAGGTTGTATATGCCCGGATCGTAAAAAAGCTGGTTCCAGTGTGACGTGAAATCGCGGATGGTTGTCGTCAACACCTCCACGTCCACGCCGCGCAGAACGAGGTTCTCGGCCAGCCGTCTGCAAAGCGTCTCCGCGCCGCCTTTTGCGTAAACCCCGTAGAAGGGGATGACGAACGAGACTTTCACGCCTCAGTCCCTTCCGTTTTCGTTTTTAGAGCCACGCCGTCCAACGTCCATTCGTGAGGCGGGCGGAAGACGCCCTCGTCTTTTATTTTCGACCGCACTTCGAAATCGTACATCTGGTCGTGATAATCATACGGATGCCCGTCCTTCGCGTGGATCGCCACGGAGAGCGTGTATGCGCCATCCACCAAGTCGAGACGCCCCATCTGGAACACGGCATTGCCAGACCCCTGAAGGTTTTCGATGTTTATCGCTTCGATGTGGGTGTTGGTGCCGTAGCAAAGTCCGCCGTCTTTTTTGTGTATGCCGACTCCGAACACCGGCTCGGCCACGGCCTCCAGCGCCTTGTATTCCATCTCCACCAACATCGGCTGGCCGGTGGAAAAAACCTTGCGCGCCATCCCGTCTGAACCGAGAAGCCTGATTTTGGTAATCTCAACCCTTCTGTCGCCCCATCGGTTCAGCGACTGCGCCGGGGCATCTTCCTTCGTCTCCCCTGCTTGAAGGGCGGACTCGTTCTCACGTTCCGCCACTGTGGTCAGATACTCGTCCACCACGCGGTTGGGTTTGCCGATCATCCGCACCTGACCCTCGTCAATCCAGACTGCCCCGTCGCACCATTTGCGCACGTCGCCGAGGCTGTGGGTTACCATGAGGATGGTCTTCCCCTCTTTTTTAAAAGACTCCAGCCGGGCCTGGCACTTGTGGCCGAACGCCTCGTCGCCCACGGCCAACACTTCGTCCACGAGCAGGATGTCCGGGTCGGCATGGATAGCCACGGCAAAACCGAGCCGCATGAACATGCCCGACGAGTATGTGCGCACGGGCGCGTCTATGAAGTCCCATAGCTCCGCGAAATTGACGATTTCGTCGAAGCGTTCCTGTATCCTTTTTTTGGACAATCCGAGTATGGAGGCGTTGACGAAAACGTTTTCACGCCCGGAAAACTCCGGGTGGAACCCCGCCCCCAGCTCGATGAGCGCAGACACCCTGCCGTTTATGTTCATCGTCCCGCCGTCGGGTTTGTATATCCCGGAGATGAGTTTTAACAGGGTGGATTTGCCGGAGCCGTTCCTGCCGATAACCCCCCATGTTTCCCCGCGAGGCACGCTGAAAGAGACGCTTTTGAGAGCCGAGAAGGAATCGCCGTTGCCCATGTCGCGCGCGGCTCCGCCAGAGCCGGAGACGAACGAGAGGAAGGCGCTCTTGAGCGTGCCGTAATTTTTCCTCAACGTCACCTTGCGGAACGACTTGGAGACTCCGATAAGTTCTATAGCGGTCATTTAAAGATGGAAGTCCAATCCTTTTTCAAATCGTAAGGCGTAAAGCCCAAGTGGGGAATTTTAACACACGAAGAGGCGACCCACCGGGTCGCCCCTACGATTGGGAGTCCGAGGCGAAGAACACCTCGGACAGCGCGATCCAACTTTGTCCCCCTTAGTAAGGGGGACCGCCACGCAGTGGCGAGGGGGTTTAACCCCC
>JADGAO010000240.1 GCA_015231995.1 Nitrospinota bacterium
GTTGGAGGAAACCGATTGAAACCTCGCCTAACGCTCACTTCGCCCAGATAAAATTGACGGGCTTTCCGACGTTTTCTATCTTCACTATCTCAAATGGCCAGTCCGGCCCTTTTGAAGCGGTATCCGCGCCTTGCGGTTGCGCTGGCGGCGTCTGCGGAGGGGGCGCCTGACGCACCGTCACTTCCAATTCATTGGCGCGATTGACGGCCCGATCCACCGTTATGTGATGGCCTTTGACCGGTTTTTCTCCGGCGAACACCGCTATCAGCCGGGTGGTTTTCCAATCAATAAAAGGCGCGTGTCCCTGAGGTATCTTCAGCGTCGACATCAACATCTCGTATTTCTCCTGCCCGTCCACCACATGCGCCGAGGGGCCGGATACGTTGCGCGCGTCGGCGAAAGGCAGTATTACCGGCGTGGGTTGGAGAACCAGCCCCACAGGCGTTAAATCCACGCCTTCCCGATGTCTGTAATAATCCATCGGCGTGTTTTTCACGAGGTCTCTCACCGCCGCGTCGAGGCAGTCGCGCACGGCCGCTTCCACGCCAGTGCCGGCCCATCCGCCCAACGCTGTCGTAGCGCGCGACCATCCGCCACCCACTCCGCCGATTATTCCGCCGCCCCAGTTCTGCGTTTTTCCTTCCACCGTGCTCACGGCGACAACCCTTCCGGTTTTCGCGTCCACGACTTTCATGTCCAGCGCGATGTAGGATTCGGTATATGTGATGGCGCCGATCGGCAGATTGTCTTTTGCGTTATGCGCGGCTACCGCGATGGACGCGCCCAGCGTGAGAGCCCCGATAAGGACGCCCCCGACGCCAAGCGAATCGGCTTCGAAACCCGTTATCGCGCCGAAAACTAAAAGCTCCGCGCCTTCAAGGCTTCCCATCCGCGCGGCGGTTTTTTCGGAAACCCTGCCAGATGCGGCGAAATCCTGCTCGTTTATGACGGCGTTCAGATCCTGCCTGTCGAGGAGTATGTAGCGGTTTGTGTTGAATAGCGCTGTGGTGAGCATGTCGGACATACCCTCGCCGAGCGTTCCGCCTGTCTTGCCCGTCTTGTCAATGAACTTGACGACGGCGACGCGCGCCTTTGGCCCGTCGTATCGTTGAGCCTGGGCCTGGGCAATGGACGGGCCACCCCCTCCACGGACATAAGTCTCCTCGGTGGTGGCGCAGGCCGACAGGAAAGGGACGATGACCGCCACGGCGGCGAACTGGGTTGTGAAACTGCGTGACATAAATAAACCAGTTATATCTAAGCGATTTTAACATTATTATCTGGAAACCTTCACATCAAATAGGAGCGGCTAATTCCCCGGTAGGGCTACCTGCCGTGGCGTCACTACGCTACGAAACAGAAGTATTCCTTCGGTTACATTCAATATGAGTCAATGGGTATAACGATTCCCAGAGGCGGAAAGATGAGCAAGAAACTGAAAATGGAAAGTTAAGCGGTTACTGCGTCATGAACTCGCCTGATACACTAATCTGCGTATCATTAATCCATGAGCGGCGGTTAAGGATATCTGCCTGTTTAAAAGGACAAAAAAAACATGGCGCCCCGCGAGAGGCGCCATGTTCCCCAAACCCGATGCTAAGCTTTTAGCTTAATTAGGGCTGTAAGCCACCCTTAGTGGAATCCCACTGGAAGGTGCCGTTCGTGGCGCCAGCGCTACCCTGCAGACAGTTCGTGTGTTGCATGGAAACGGTGAACCCGTCTGTGGTTCCGACAGCGTTGTCAGCCGTAACCGCAACACCGGTCGAAGCGGTGATAGTACCGGCGGCTATCAAAGCGGCCGCGGAGGTGTAAGAGTTGTTATCGGTGAAGAAAGCTTCCTGACCGATAGCCATGTTGGCCAAGTCGGATTTAACAGCCGAACAGTACGCCTTCGCGCGATAGGCCGCGAACTGCGGTATCGCTATGGCGGCCAAAATGCCGATGATCGCGACGACGATCAAAAGCTCGACGAGCGTGAAGCCTGAATTCTTGCGTAACATGTGTGTATCCTCCCGTTTATAGTTATTGAGCGAAGAGACCGAAACCTAATCCGTCTCTCTCTCTCGGAAACATATATATACAACACCTGTGCCAAAGCGGAAGACAGGACTCGTCACGCCCAATATGGCATGTAATATCAATAACTTATTATTAGCGGGCAAACCTGGACGTATTTCAATATCCGAAGTTATTAGCTTATTCTAGCCAAAGAGTGACAATTTTTGGCGCTTGCCCGTGTACCGGAGTCTCGCTGAAACGCTGAATGCTCTTGATTTTAAACGGGCACACTGCGAATGACATTCTTTTTCACCTGGGCGAAAAACGTCACTGCGGTCTATTTGATTGAATATATGGGCGTAATGGTGGATTGGGCGCTGTTACCCCTTCTGGGCTACTCCTATATATAGCTCGCCGAGTATCCGTGGCGCATCTTTGAGATTCAGCCTTTCGTGCCTCACAATCCTTAATCCCTCAGTCTCCACGATGGATTTTATGTCGCGGTTGAGGTGACAGCCGTCCGCGATGATCTTGTTGATCGGGGTCAGGCGGTGCTGCCATTTTTGGATTCGAGGGTTTTGCGCAAGGCCGTGTTCCAGAAAAAAAAACCGCCCGCCGGGCCTTAACGTCCGGCTCACTTCCCGTAGAACCTCCGGCGGGTCGCCCACACTGCAAAGCGTCCATGTGGAAACCACGCTGTCGAACGAGCCGTCCGCGACGGGAATTTCCTCTCCATCGTGGTGTAAATGTTTGACCTCGATTTGCGAATCCCGTATTCGCCGGAGCGCCAGCCCGTTCATTCCCTCGTTAGGCTCCAACGCGCTGACAGTATGGATTTCCACCGGGTAATGGGGCAGGTTCAACCCCGTGCCGAAGCCTATCTCCAGCGTGTCGCCGGTGACTTCCGCCAGAATCCGTTTGCGAAGTTCGGCCACTTCCGGCCTGTTGAGCGAAAAATCCATGAGACGGGGGAAAATCACCCGGCTGTAAAATCGGCGTAGCATTAAACCCAGATTCCGAATTTGTAGGGGCGAACCTGCGTGTTCGCCCGGATAAGAAAGAGACCTTTGCATAAGTCATCACGTTCACAATATTGTCATTCTGAACGCACGACCATTGTCATTCTGAGCCCTTCGAAGGACTCAGGGTAAACTCCGCGAAGAATCTATCAAACAGAATATTCAATTATACTTTGATCCTTCGGTCGAGGACTCCCTCAGGATGACACGGAAGAAAGAACTCCATCAGGATGACAAAACATTAGTGGCGACCCACCGGGTCGCCACTAATGGAGAAACTACAACGTCATCAGATAATCCACTATCGCGCCCAGTTCCTTTGGGTTGCACGCGCCCGTCGGCGGGCATTTGTGGGCGGCATGTTCCAAAAGCGTGGGCTTGTCATATTTCTTCCCGACCCCCTTGAACGATGGCCCTGCGCCACCTTCAACCCCGGTCGGGCCGTGACACTGGAAACACTTAAACTTGGCGGACGAGTAGAGAGTCTTCCCCTCCTGCGTCGAGGGGGCGGTGGCCAGAGCCATCGAAAGCGCGACAATAGTAATAACCGTCTTCATATCCAGTACCCTCCGTTATTTTTCATCCGTCCTGTTTCATCCTGTCCACAAGCTCCATAAGCGTCACGTCCGCGTCGCCGTGCGGAACCTGGCACGTCCCCACGCGATGATGCCCGCCGCCGCCATACCCAAGCATAAGGGTTCCCACGTTGGTCTTCGACGTCCGGTTGAGTATGGAATGCCCCACAGCGAAAACCGCGTTCTGTTTTTGTTTGCCGTCTATGAGCCATATCGAGATGTTCTGCTGGGGATAAAGCGCGTAGATGACAAACCGGTTGCCGGTGTATATCTCCCCGACGTTACGCAGGTCTGTGATTATCACATTGCCGTCAACGCGGGTGTGCCCTGTTATCATGGCGCGGAATTGCGAGTCCTGCTGGAAATAGCGTTTGACCCGCTCGATGACGTCGGGATCCGACAGCATCTCCTCGTCCGTTTTGTCCCGGCACAGGCCGATCATCTTCATCATCAGCTCGTAGTTGCTTATCCGGTAATCGCGGTAACGCCCCAGCCCCGTGCGCGGATCCATGATGAACGACAGCAGTACCCATCCTGTCGGGTTCAATATTTCATCCGGGGTGAACCTGCCAGAGTCGGCCTTGTCCACGGCGGCGATTAAAGCGGAAAGATGCGCGAACCGCTCCTCCCCTCCGTAATAATCGTAAATGACACGCGCGGCGGAATCGGCCTGACGCGATGCTCCCTTGAAATCCTTGGCGCCGTGACGTTCGTCTTCGCTGACATGGTGGTCGAACCACATCCCGCAACCGGGTACATATGGGATGTTGGCGAGTATGTCGTCGCTTGTCACTTCGACAAGCCCGTCCTGCATGTCTTTTGGATGGACGAACTTGTAGCTGTCTATCAGCCCCATTTCTTCGAGAAGAACCGCGCAGGCGAGCCCGTCGAAGTCCGATCTGGTAAGAAGTCTCATATCAATCGCTCCACCATCGGAATTAATACGATGGGTATCATGATATCACGAACTCGCACAGCTTCGCCTTCCCTGGGAGCGCGGGCGACCCCACGCGCAGAGTCTGAATGCCGCCTCAACAAACGTATATCCTTATTTTGTAGCGCCCCACCGGGTTGCCCCTACATAAAACCGCTCAAGGGTATCCCTTCCACAAATCCCGCCACCAACAAAAAACATGTTTGGTAAAACGGCCGGTTAGTGA
>JADGAO010000241.1 GCA_015231995.1 Nitrospinota bacterium
TGAATTCCCGTTGCGCCAAACGGTTCCGAAGCTGTATGCTTTATTGACGGTCAAAATGGCGCGAGGAATCGGACGCCGGGCAAGATGCCGCGGCTTTGGGAGGCCCGGCGACAACACTCGCAGGTTACGGGCGCCAGAATTGGCACAACGGCCATTAGCGATAGTCAGGAGCTTTAAATATCATGTACGATTGTGTGATTATCGGAGGCGGCCCCGGCGGCATATCG
Source organism: Nitrospinota bacterium (assembly GCA_015231995.1). Taxonomy (GTDB): domain Bacteria; phylum Nitrospinota_A; class UBA7883; order UBA7883; family JACRLM01; genus JADGAO01. The sequence continues at coordinate 228 of JADGAO010000241.1, forward strand.
GCCGCCATCTACGCCATCAGAGCCGGGATGAAAACGCTCATCGTCGAAAAGCTCGGCGTCGGCGGCCAGATAGCTTCGTCGGATTTGATAGAGAACTATCCCGGTTTCCCGTCCATATCGGGAGGGGGCCTGATGAAAAGCTTCGAGGAACATGCGCGGGGGCTAGGCGCGCAGTTCAAATTCGCAGAGGTCAAGAAAATCGAGGACTCTGGAAACTCCAGGATCATCCATACTGGCGAAGGCGACATCGAGACGAGAACCGTTATCATCAGCACGGGGGCGGAACCGAAAAAGATCGGCGTTACCGGCGAGGACGAGTTCATCGGCAGGGGCATATCCACCTGCGCCACGTGCGACGGGCCTTTTTACCGGAACAAGGCCATCGCCGTAATAGGCGGCGGCGATACGGCCGTCAAAGAGTCCATCTACCTCTCGAAAATCGCCGGAAAGATTTACCATATCCACAGGCGAGACCGGTTCCGGGCGGAGAAAATACTGGTGGATAGGTTGATGAGCAGGGAGAACGTAGAGTTTCTCTGGAAACACACGCCGCTGGAAGTGACCGGCGACCAATCCGGCGTTACCGGCCTGATCGCCAAAAATATTGAAACCGGCGGGGAAATCAAGCTGGCGGTAGACGGCGTTTTCATGTTCGTGGGCATCACGCCGACCACCGGTTTTGTGGATGTCAGAAAAGACGACCAGGGTTTTATAATAACCGACGAGAGGATGCGCTCGTCTGTGCCCGGCATTTTCGCGGTTGGCGATTGCAGGGTGACGCCTTTGAGGCAGGTGGCCACTGCGGTTGGCGATGGAGCCATCGCGGCGACTATGGCCGAAGAGTATGTTTCCGAAATGGAAGGACGGACATATCCTTCCAGGTCCGTAAAATAGCGTTGGGAAGGACTCTGCGGAGGGCGGCCGTTTTTCCGGCTTGCCAGGAAAGCGTTTCCGGTATCCTTGACGCAATGTTCATAAAGTTGTGAGCGATTCAATTTACCTAAAGAACCACCGGGCGTGGCGGAAGTATAACGCGCTTCGCGTTAAACGGGCTTTCGAGGTCAACGCCGATCAGGGCAGGCTTGCGTTCCACGTCATCCCGTACCTGCTGAGCGTCAACCATCCGGCCTTGCCAGGATATGTGACCGACCAGGCATTCTCCACCGGAATCTACATGTACAACCCCGGCGACACCGAAGAGAACGCCTTGCGTAAAAGTTTCCCGAAATTCGACTTCAGGTCCGCCGAAGGGGGCAGAAGGGTCGGCAAACTCGTCATCGAATCCATAATGATAATGGGTTCCATAGGCTCCATCGCCCAGACTAAAAAATCCGATTACGACTACTGGATAGTCGTGGACGAATCGAAGCTGTCCCCAAAAGAATTGGACGGATTGAAATTCAAACTGGCCGCAGTGGAGAAATGGGCGGCGGATCAGAAGATAGAAATACATTTCTTCACGATGGACATCAACAAGGCGCGCAAAAACGAATTCGGCGCGGCGGACAAGGAATCCTCCGGCTCCTCGCAGGGATATCTTTTGAAAGAGGAGTTCTACAGAACCGCCATACTCGTGGCCGGCAAAGACCCCATGTGGTGGATTTTCCCGCCCGGCATATCCGAGGAAGAATACGCAAAACACAAACGCGCCATGATAGAAGAAGGCGAAATCACCGAGATGGAGGTGGTTGACCTTGGCGCCACCGCCCCCATACCGCCCGGCGAGCTGTTCGGCGCATTGTTGTGGCAGTTCAACAAGGCGATGGTCAGTCCCCACAAATCGGCGCTCAAGATGGCCCTCATGGAAGCCTATCTCATGGCCGATGGACGTTTTGCCACCATCTGCGACAAGTTAAAGCATCTGGCGCAGTCCGAATCGCCCGAAAGCCTGGAAATGGCCGATCCGTACCTGGTCATGTTCGGGTTCATCCATGAGTTCTACAGCTCCAAGGGTCACAAGGCGGCCCTGTTGAGCCTGGAGAGATGTTTTTTCATAAAATGTATGGACGGCTCCGTCGCAGGAGCCGAGGGGGAAAAGAAGGTTGGCTATAAAGATATAGCCATGCGCCGCCTGATGAAACAGTGGAACTGGGATTCGTCCGAGTTCAACCAGATGAACTTCTACTGGACGTGGGATTTTAAAAGGCTGGCGAGCCTGGCGTCTTCGCTTCATGGGTTCATGCTGGAGGTTTACAAACGCCTTACCGACCAGATAGCCACCCGGCCCAATGTCAAAAATCTCATAACGGACGCCGATCTGACAGTGCTTGGCAGGAAGCTATTCACGCTATACGCCAAAAAGCCGGGGAAGATCGAGTACCTCAAGCGCGTCAAGGACGAAGCGGAACATCTGGAAGCCATATCGTTCTCCGCGTATATCAAGCCCGGATTCAAACCAGTCTGGACAGTTTACAAAGGCAACATCACAAGCTCGGTCGCCAAAGGAATGGACGTGGAGAACCAGGCTATCAACAAAAGCTCCGACCCGGTCGAGTTGATGATGTGGCTGATACAAAACCGGATATATGCCAAGGGGTCGTTCCTTTATTACATACCCAACCAGCGCGTCCCGGCGTCGCTTAAAGACCTTCAGCTTTTGCTGGAGTTGATCCACGACCATTTCCCGGCGATCTCCCTGACAGAGTTAAAGAGCCAAGACCTGCTGGCAAAGGCGGTGGCTCAACGGATGGTGGTGATCGTAAACCTGCTCACCGAAAGATGGAAGCGGGAGATCGAAACAATTCATGTGCTCTACCAGAACAGCTACGGCGAAGCTTTTTGCTATGTGGAAAATTATCTGGAAGGCATGTCCAGGATATTGTCCACGCTTAAAGAGACAGGGCCTAACTTCCGCCCCGGCGACCCTACGCTTTTCGACATCTTCGTCCCGGCTGGCGAAAACCAGTTGAGGCTCAAAAAACAGGCCATGGATTTCATTTTCCAGAAATTCAATCCCCTCAAGCGAGGGGCTTTGACCGGAAAGTGACGAAAGAAGCCTTGCTGAAAAGCCGGGTTTCCATCATCGTTCCCACTTTGCGTGAAGGGGGCAACCCTGCCCGCCTCGCCCGTTTGTTCAACGGCTCCGATGATGTGGAGCTGGTTTTCGCGCTGGCGCAAGGAGATGGCGCTACGCAGGTTCCAACAGGAGCGCATATCAAAACCGTTACAGCCCTAAAGGGACGCGCGCGCCAGATGAACGCCGGAGCCTCTGCTGTAACTGGAGACATACTGCTGTTCCTGCACGCGGACACTCGTATCGCTCCAGAGTCGCTGGACAACGCTCGAATGGCCCTGTCCAAACCCGGCGTTGTCGGCGGAGCGTACAGGCTTAGAATCGCGTCGCCGAGACGTTCGCTCAAAATCATTTCGACCCTTGCGAATTTGCGAAGCAGGTGGCTTGGAATGCCCTACGGCGATCAGGCGATATTCGTCAAACGCGAGCTGTTCAAAAGCGTTGGGGGATATGAGGATATCCCAATTATGGAAGATGTGAGGCTTATCGAGGCTCTGCGGAAAAAAGGACAGGTTGTAATGATCGAAGATTACGCGGAGACATCCCCTCGCAGATGGGAAAAAGAGGGCGTTTTAAAAGCCACCATGCGCAACATCGCGTTGGCGACGCTTTTTAAGCTAGGCGTAAATCCAGAGCGGCTGGCGAAGTGGTATGGGGCATGACGATTGTTATACTGGGCGTATTGTCGATTCTGGACGCCAGCATATTGTCATTCTGAACGAAGCGTAGCGTAGTGAAGAATCAATCAAAAAGAACATTTTATTCTACTTTGATCCTTCGCGTCGCTCAGGATGACACCAGTATGTCATTCTGAACGAAGTGAAGAATCCATCAAAAGAAATATTCTTTATACTTTGATCCTTCGGTCGCGGACTCCCTCAGGATGACACCATGAAGCGATTACTTCGCCGCCGTCTTCACATAGGGCTTGTCCGCCATGCTCGTCAGCGCGTTGACGATTCCGGGGTTGCTCCAGTCGCCCGGCCCGATAAGGTGGTGCATCACCATACCGTTTTTGTCTATGATGTACGATTCCGGCACGCCTGTTATGCGGTATTGGGGCGCCACTGTTTGCAGGCTATCCAGGCCGACGGGCATCGTCAGCTTGTTCTCTTTCATGAAAGCTTCCACCGTCTCTTTTTTCTCGTCAATGCTAACGGTGAGCATCACAAAATCTTTCCCGCGCATCAACTCATAAAGCTTTTCCATGGAAGGCATTTCCTCTTTGCACGGAGCGCACCATGTGGCCCAGATGTTGAGGAAAACTATCTTGCCCCTGTGGTCGGAGAGTTTCATCTCCTTGCCGTCCAGCGTCGGCAGGGTGAAATCGGGAGCCATCAGCCCCTCCATCGGCGGTTTTGCCGAAGCTTTTTTGCTATCCGCTTGCGGAGCCTGTTGAGACTGCGCGTCCATCGGACGAAGCGGCTCGACCTTGCTTTTTTCGATCTTAAAGAAACCGGTGGCGATCACCATAGTCACCGCCAATACGTAAAAGGGTATCCAGCGGTGTT
>JADGAO010000242.1 GCA_015231995.1 Nitrospinota bacterium
CACCTCGAACTCTTTGTATATACGCGTATGCAATTACCGGCTTTAGGACATCGGGGTGAAGAACACCCCGATGAGCATTTGGGCGACAGGCCGTATCGCTCACCTCCCCCTTTTCAGGGGGCCAAAATGCGGAATTACCTAAACCAGCCCGCCCTTCTCACTTCTCAAAATAAAGTTTCAGCGGTTTAAGCCCGTATTTATGTATTTTCCGCTCCAGCCTGGGACGGGTTATGCCGAGTATCTCGCAGGCCTTCCCCTTGTGCCATTTGGTGTAAGACAGGGTGATCCGTATCTGTTCTTTTTCCACGTCCTGCAGGCTACGGGGTTTGTTACCGCCTTCATGCGGCAATGCCTGCTGGGAGTCCGTCTCCTGCCAGGAGTGGGACTCGACTGGTTGTACAAATTCCTCCGGTTTTAAGATCGCGGTGAAATCCTCTTTGGACAGCCTGTTGTTGCGGGACATGATCACCGCGTTTGTTATGACGTTCTCAAGCTGGCGCACGTTGCCCGTCCACGACTGCTCCATCAGGAAGTCTATGGCCTCCTGCGAGATGTACTGGATGTCCTTGCTTATTTCCTTGCACGTCTTGGCGGTGAAGTAGAGGGCGAATTCCGGGATATCCACCTTCCGCTCCCTTAAGGGTGGCAGGTAGATGCTTACGACGTTGAGCCTGTAAAACAGATCCTCGCGGAAATGCCCGTCCTTGACCATCTGTTTCAAATCCCGGTTCGTGGCGGAGATCACCCTGCAATTGGCCTTGAGCTTCTCCTTGCCTCCAACCATCTCGAACTCCCGCTCCTGCAGAACCCTCAACAGCTTAGCCTGCACGTTTATATCCATCTCGCCTATTTCGTCGAGGAATATCGTGCCGTTGCGCGCAAGCGAAAACTTCCCTTCCTTCCTGTTTATCGCGCCGGTGAACGCCCCTTTTTCGTGGCCGAAAAGCTCCGACTCCAGCAGTGTCTCCACTATCGCGGAGCAGTTGACGGAAACGCATGGCTCGTTTCCGTCGGGGCTGTTATGGTGGATGGCTTTGGCTATAAGCTCCTTGCCGGTGCCCGATTCGCCAGTTATGTGGACGGTGGTCTTGCTCATGGAGACAAGCCCTACGGTTTTGAAAACCTCCTTCATTATCTGGCTTTTGCCTATGAAGTGGTTGCCCGCCGTTTCCAGCTTAGGAATGGGGATGTAGGGAATATCCCGGCTCTCCACCTTCAACAGAAAGTCGTTCCCCTTGGCCACCGCGTCATCCAGTTCCTGGATATCTATCGGCTTGTAGATGTATTCGCCCACGCCGTTCTGGACGGCCTTCACGGTGGACTCCATGTCGGGGAAAGCCGTGATTATGATCGAGTAGTAGTTCTCCCCGTAAGTGCGGATATCCTTGAGAAGCTCGACGCCGTTGGCGTCCGGGAGCTTTATGTCCAGAATGACGATTGCCGAACGCAAAGCCCTCAGGGCGGCGATACCCTCTTTTGCAAGGTGAGAGATCGTAACGTCGTAGCCGTTTCTCTCGAAATGCAACTTCAGGGTTTTGCAAATGGATTTATCGTCATCTATTATGACGATCGGCTCTTTGCCAGGAGTTCCCATCTAAAAAACTTCCCCCTCAACTCATAAGAACTGGTTATGGCCGTGGCCGCGCAAATAAGAAGCGCGTCAAGCCAGGCTGATACCCCTGACGCAAATATGGCAGGGAGTGAGCGTCATTTGATAAAGACGTACCACACGATATAAGCGGAAACCACGAGGTTCGCCCCCACCCCGAAGTGAATCATCCAATCGAGGAAAGTGAATTCCTCTTTTTTTCTAAACAGTTTGAACATATAACGGCTCCTGCATCTGGCGATTTATGATTATGCTCGGACAACAGCTTATGCCTTTTCCGGCGCGTGTTATTCCATTAGGATTAGGGACAATCTCCCCTCCAAATGAACATGGCGTTGAATTGAGCAAAGCTGATGCCGAATCGTTACTAACAAATAGTTAAAAAGCTCCATTTCGTTTTATTGTTTCCGCTAAATACAACGAATTATCATAGCTGAACATAATCAAATGCCTCAATACTGCCGTTTAGAGTCTTTCTAATTAGAAAGTTGATCGTTATAAACGTTTTATTGTTAAACGAAATGATGTCATGTTTTGTTAACTTGATTTAATTATATAAAAACAATTGTCAATAAACCAGAAGATTTTCGGGATGGTTGAGCAGACGGTTTTTAACTAAGTATCCTTTTTAATTAGAATAGCTGACGGTGAATTTGGGGGGATAAGAGGGGTTTGGGTGAAAAGGTATATTAATTGCTTAAGGTATCAAAAGTCATAAATTCTGTCTTTTTGCGTTACTTCGCCATTGCATGTTTGCTTTCGTAGTGTATAATTCGACCGCTCATACGATTTTTAATTAGGGGGGTGCCGGGTTGAACAGCAAAGCTGTCGTTTTCGTGATCTCGTTCGTTGCGTTTGCCGCTATATTCCTTTCTTTGGATCACCTACTTCAGAAGTCGCAAGGGTTGGAATTATTTCCTTCCAAGCAGGCTCACTGAAGCGTGGAATCCTTCTCGTTTTTTCTTGAGGGGAAAATTACCATATGAGGCTATTTAGGAAGCCTGACAACATGACTGTATTGAATTTCGTTCAAAGGTGTTTGGTTCTTACAGCGGCGCTGGCGGTGTTCGCCGTTTCCGGTTACGCGGGATCCTCGCTGTTGGCGGACGTTTTCGTAACGCCGTCATATGCCGAGGACAAGCCCGCCGCTCCGGCCGCCGCTCCCGCTCCCGCCGCTACTGCGGCTCCTGCGGCCGCTCCGGCTCCGGCGGCTCCGGCCGCTGAGAAGGCCGCCGCTCCGGCTGAAGCCGGCAAAGCTCCCGCCGCCGAGAAGGGCAAGGAAGCCGAGGCCAAGAAAGAAGACGAAAACGTCTGGAAGCCGATGACCACGCCCAAGCTTGAAGCCAAGGATTATCCCGTCGTATCCGGCATGAACAGCAGGATCACGGTATGGATAATCGCCCAGCTTCACCTGTTCTTCGGCGCGTTTGTGCTGGCGGTTCCGATATTCGTCTGGATAATCGAGCTTATCGGTTACATGACGAAGGATTCGCGTTACGACAACATGGCGCACGAGTTCATGAAAGTCGCCATGACCGGTTTCTCGCTTGCGGCGAGCTTCGGCGGTCTTCTGTCCATCGCGCTGGTGGTCTTCTATCCCGGGTTCATGGCTTACATGACCAGCATTTTCGGGAAAGTGATGATCTACTACGCTCTCTTCTTCTTTGTCGAGAGCTTCTTCGTGTACACCTACTATTACGGCTGGGACAACATGCAGTCGTCCGGCCTCAAGAAACTGCATCTTGGTCTCGGCCTTGGCTTGAACCTGGCCGGTCTGGTGCTGATGGCTCTTTCCAACTCGTGGGCGTCGTTCATGATGGCTCCGTCTGGGATCAGCGGAGAAGGCTCATTCGCCGGGAATATATGGGCCGTCATCAACGGGCCGCTCTGGAACCCGCTCAACATCCACCGCTTTATAGCGAACATCGCTTACGGCGGATCGCTGACTGCGGCGTATGCGGCTTTCAAGGTGTTGACGACCAACGATCCCAAGCAGAAGGCGCATTACGACTGGATGGGTTACACCTCGTTCATCATCGCGATGGCCGGCCTCCTGCCGCTTCCGTTCGCCGGTTACTGGCTGACGAAGGAAATATACGCTTACTCGCAACAGATGGGCATAACCCTGATGGGCGGCGCGTTCGCGTGGTTGTTCATCATGCAGGCGGTGCTCATCGGCATCATATTCCTTTCCGCTAACTACTATCTCTGGTGTTCGCTCGGGCGCTCCGACGGCTCCAGGAGGTACACCTTCATGATCCAGCCTTTGGGTATCATCATAGTCATCGCGTTTTTGATGTGGTTCACGCCGCACACCATGATTATGAACTCGTGGGAGATAACCCAGATAGGCGGCGCTCACCACCCGGTGCTTGGCGCCTTGGGCGTTATGGCGGCCAAGAACACGGCGGTCAACCTGCTGATACTCGCAACCTTCTGTTCGTTCCAGATATTCAAGCGGAGCGGCATCAAGGCTGTTGGCGACGGCTTTTGGGCCAAGAACGGCACGACCATTCAGATCGCGCTGTACTCTGCGGCGATTGCGAACATCGTCTGGCTCGGCATATACAGCTACTTCCTCCCGGCCAACATCCGCATAGGATTGTCGGTTCCGCAGGTGTCTTCGACGGCGATCGTGCTGATTTTCGGCACAATCATTGACGCCCTGATGTTCAAGAAGACGGAGGATGTGGGCGAGGTGAAGTGGGGCAATATGCCCGCGCGGAGCCAGTACGCCCTGGCGATACTGGCGGTTTCGTTCACATGGCTGATGGGGCTTATGGGCTATGTCCGTTCCTCCATACGCCAGCACTGGCACGTTTACACCGTGTTCAGGGACAACTCGCCGGACGCTTTCACCCCCACGCTTCCGTATGCGGCGGGTTTGGTGTCTATCATAGTGATCATCTTCATCGCTTTGGTGCTCTTCATGTTCTGGATGCCGATACTGGCCTCCAAGAAGTCGAAGGGTGGCGAAGCCGGTGAGGCTCACTAACAGGCGGCGGAAAGCAAGAGTGGATAAGGCGCCTGGCCGGGCGCGGGACGCGATGGCCGGTCGGGCGCATAGATATTTGGAAAGAGGGACATGGAATTACTCAAGATTCTCACAACCAGCTTGGTAGTTATCCTCGGG
>JADGAO010000243.1:0-2104 GCA_015231995.1 Nitrospinota bacterium
GTGATGGCCTCGATGACCTTTAACGCTGACGGGGTGACCGATACCGGCACCGACCCTGTCACTGCGGCTGTTACGCTCGACGCACTAGGGGCGGATATCATCGCGGTCAACTGCTCCACCGGGCCGGAGCCGATGGTTCCAATAGTTGAACGGCTCGCCACCGCCACCACCAGGTTCCTCTCCGTCCAGCCCAACGCGGGCCTGCCCGTGAACCGTGGCGGCAAGACGGTTTTCGAAATGCCAATGGAAAAGGTCGCAAGTTACGCGCTTCCATTCGCAAACGCCGGGGTGGACATCATCGGCGGATGTTGCGGCACCACGCCGGACTATATCCGTATGATAAGCGCGTCGCTCAAGGGCGCAAAGCCGAGGGAGCGCACGGCCCAGCCGGGCATGGCGTTCACCAGCAGGATGATGACGATTTACGCCGGAGAGGGGCATCCGTTCGTGAAGGTCGGCGAGAAGATAAACCCGACAGGCAGAAAAGCCTTCGGCGAAGCGGTGCGCGAGGGGCGGATGGACCTTGTTGTGGCGGAGGCCCGAAAACAGTACGAATCCGGCGCGACTGCGCTGGACGTGAACATGGGAGTGCCGCTTGTCGACGAGGCGTTGATGATGGAGAAGGCCGTAGTGGCCGTCCAGAACGTGACGCCGCTTCCGCTTGTGATAGACAGCTCGTATGCATCGGCGATTGAAGCGGGGCTTAAAGTCTATCCGGGCCGGGCTCTGGTGAACTCCATCAACGGGGAAAAAGAACGGCTCGAGGAGATTACGCCGATCATCAAACGATACGGCGCGTCGGTCATCGCGCTTCTTGCGGCGGATTATATTCCCGAACGCGCCGTTGACCGGCTCAAGATAGCCGAGAAAATACTTCGCCACCTCTCCGATCACGGCATACCCTCCGACAGGGTGATATTCGACTGCCTTGCGCTGGTCGTCTCCGCGATGCAGGAGGGCGCGCGCCAGACCATCGAGACCGTGCGGGAGGTGAAACGCCAGTTCGGTTGCGCCACGATAGTGGGCGTCTCCAACGTCTCGTTCGGCCTGCCACAGCGCAAACTCATCAACAACGTCTATCTTTCGACCCTCATGGGAGCCGGGCTGGACGCGGCCATCGTCAACCCTTACGACGACGACATGACGCGGGCCGTCGCCGCTGGCTCGCTTTTCAGCGGGCGAGACCCGGGTTGCCGGGTGTACATAGACATGGCGCAGGAGAAAGAGGCGCAAGCCGCCGCAGGGACGGAACCGGCCGCTCCCAAGACCACGCCGGAGAAAATAGCCGCCGCGATAGTCGAAGGCGACAAGGACGGGATCGAGGCTCTCACGCGGCAGGCTGTGGCCGAAGGTTTCGACGCGATGGAGCTGTTCACAGGCTACATGACGCCGGCCATCCGGCATCTTGGCGACCTTTTCGCCCAGCGTAAAAAATTCATACCACACCTCGTGGCGGCGGCGGACGCGATGAAACGCGGCGTGGCCGTGCTCGACCCGATTTTGAAGAAACGGGATTCCGGCCCGCCAAAAGGGACGATAGTCTTCGCCACCGTCAAAGGCGACATACACGACATCGGCAAGAACGTGTGCGTGATAATGCTCTCCAATTTCGGGTACGCGGTGCACGATCTGGGCCGCAACGTGCCAGCGGAGGATATACTGAAAGCCGCGCAGGAGCATGGGGCGGATATAATAGCCCTTTCGGCGCTGATGACGACGACGATGATGCAGATGAAAACGGTGGTGGACGAGGTCAAATCGCGCAAGCTTCCATACAAGGTTATGGTGGGTGGGGCTGTGGTGACGCAGTCTTTCGCCACGGAGATAGGGGCGGACGCCTACGGCAAGGACGTTGGCGACGTGGTGCCTGTCACCGAAAGGCTGATGGCGATGATAAGGGGGACGCAGGCGTGACGGCGTTTCGTTCGGCCGCGTTGATGGCGATTACCGCAATGTTCGCGTCGTCGTGCGCGGATATCTCCGTTTACCGTTACCGGAACGTTTATACGATGGTGGAGCCGGTGGTTTCCAGCGACAAGACGTTCGCCGACGATATTATCGAGATGAATTTTTTCGTGGACGAGAAAAAAATCCACTTCACCGC
>JADGAO010000243.1:2202-4703 GCA_015231995.1 Nitrospinota bacterium
CCCGGCACGTTTTTGTGAAGGGGGACATACGCGACCGCGCATTGGTTAAAGAGATTCTTGCGGCGCACGACCCTTTCGCCATCGTAAACTTTGCGGCGGAATCGCACGTTGACCGCTCCATAGACTCGCCGGGAGAGTTCATACAGACCAACGTCGTCGGGACGTTCGAAATGCTGGAGTCGGCGCGGGCGCATTACAACACGCTCGAAGGGGAGCGGCGCGACCGGTTCCGTTTCCTGCACGTCTCCACGGACGAGGTTTACGGGTCGCTGGGGCCGGAGGGGAAGTTCACGGAGACCACGCCGTATGCGCCGAACTCGCCATACGCCGCCTCAAAGGCCTCGTCGGATCATCTCGTCCGCGCATACCATCACACATATAAACTACCCACGCTGACCACGAACTGCTCCAACAACTACGGCCCGTATCAGTTCCCGGAGAAACTTATCCCGCTGATGATCTACAAGGCTCTCAAGCGCGAACCTCTTCCCGTTTACGGAGACGGTTTGCAGGTGCGGGACTGGCTGTACGTGACCGACCATTGCAGGGCCATCTGGACGGTTCTGGAAAAGGGCGCGTTGGGCGAGGTTTACAATATCGGCGGAAACTGCGAGAAGGCCAACATCTCCGTCGTCAAAACGATACTGTCGGCCCTCGACGAGATGGCGCCCGACACAAGCAAAGGCCCGCGCGACGGGTTGATAACATACGTCAAGGACAGGCCGGGCCATGACCGGCGGTACGCGATGGACACGGCCAAGATCAAACGCGAGTTGGGATGGGAACCGCTGGAGACGTTCGAGAGCGGCATCCGCAAGACCGTCCGCTGGTATCTGGACAACGCAAGGTGGGTCGAGCGGGTGATGTCCGGCGAGTATATGGGCGAACGCATAGGGCTTGGCGCGAAAGGGCGATAGATGATAAAGAAAGGGATAATACTGGCGGGCGGCTCCGGCACAAGGCTATACCCGGTCACGCATGTGGTAAGCAAACAGCTGATGCCGGTGTACGACAAACCGATGATCTATTACCCGCTGGGCGCGTTGATGCTGGCGGGCATATCCGACATACTCGTTATCACCACACCCAAAGACCAGCCGCTCTTCCGCGACCTTTTAAAAGACGGGTCGCAGTGGGGAATAAAAATAAGCTATGCCGTCCAGCCGGAGCCTGGCGGGCTGGCGCAGGCGTTCATAATCGGGCGGGATTTCATCAACGGCGAAGGTTGTTCGCTCATCCTCGGCGACAACATTTTCTACGGGCATGGCATCGCCGAGATGATGAACCGCGCCCGGAAAAAGGAAAAAGGGGCGACGGTGTTCGCCTATTGGGTCAAGAACCCGGAACAGTATGGGGTGGTGCAGTTTGACGACCGGGGCAAAGCCCTCAACATCGAGGAAAAACCGGTGGCCCCCCGCTCAAACTACGCGGTGACGGGCCTTTATTTTTACGACAACCGAGTGATAGAGATCGCCGAGAAATTAAAACCGTCGCCCAGAGGCGAGCTGGAGATAACCGACGTCAACAAACGGTATCTTGAAGAAGGCGGGCTTGGCGTGGAGATAATGGGCAGGGGCTACGCCTGGCTGGACACCGGCTCGCACGAATCGTTGTTGGAGGCCTCCAACTTCATAGAGACGATAGAGCGAAGGCAGGGGCTGAAGGTCTGCTGTCCAGAGGAGATCGCGTTCGAGAAGGGATTGATTGACGAGAAACAACTTCAAAGGCTGGCCGAACCGGTGAAGAAAAACAGCTACGGCGAGTATCTGCTAAACCTCATCAAATGGCGGGAGCGCAGGCCGTGAAGGTCACGAAGACGGCTCTCGACGGCGTTGTCATAATCGAACCGGACGTGTTTGGGGACTCTCGCGGTTTTTTCATGGAGACATGGAACAAACGGCGGTATGAAGAAGCCGGGATACGCGAGACGTTCGTGCAGGACAACATTTCCTACTCCGGCAGGGGGGTTGTGCGCGCCCTTCATTTTCAGAATCCGGGAGCGCAGGGGAAGCTTGTCTTCACGCTTAAAGGCGAGGTGTGGGACGTGGCTGTGGACGTTCGCGCCGGGTCGCCGACGTTTTTGAAATGGGTAGGCGTCACGCTTTCGGCGGATAACAAGCGCCAGTTGTACATCCCGCCCGGATTCGCCCACGGTTTTGCGGTCACTGGTGATGACGCGCTTTTCGTTTACAAATGCACCGAATTTTACGACCCGAAAGCGGAGCGATCCATAATCTGGAACGACCCGCAGATAGGGGTGGAGTGGCCTGTGAAGGAACCAATCCTTTCCGGGCGGGACGGCCAGGCTCCGATGTTGAAGGATTTGGACAAGAGCCTTCTGCCGGTTTTTTAAGCAGGGCTTTGCATAAGTCGTTGACCAATGATCCTGCCCCCTCTCCCGCGCAACATCGCGGGAGAGGGTTGGGGTGAGGGAAACAAACAGAGTTTTGAGCTTGAGCCATGCGAGCTTCAACATTATTGAGATACTGCTTGTAACCCCT
>JADGAO010000244.1 GCA_015231995.1 Nitrospinota bacterium
ATATCCAGACGCAGTCCGCCAGCGTCTTTGATCGTCTTCTCGATATCCACCTCGGTCTCGTCGAGGGAGAACGTGCTGGCCTCGGACCTGTCTTGCGTGTAGTAGCTGGCGTCAACGAACCCGCTTACTTTGAAACCGCCGTCCGCCTCTTCGGCCATCGCCTGGGAACGAAACAAGGCGGCTGTAAAAACCAATGCGATGAAAAACGATCTCTTCATGGAAATGCCTCCATAATGTTTTTACGCAGAGTTCGCATTTAACTGTCAGTTGTAAGCGCTCTCTCCGTGCTCTGACAGGTTGAGACCTATCCTCTCCTGGTCTATTTCCGGCCTGATCTTCACCATCGTGTTTACTGCGTACAATAGAGCCGTTGTGCCAGCGAAGCAGAACACAGCCGTCGCAGACACAGCCACTAGCTGTATGCCGACCTGCGCGAAATTGCCCTCGAACAGGCCGTACGCCCCGTTTGGCCCGGTTATCGCCTTCGACGCGAATAGGCCCGTGGCCAGGGCGCCCCAGATGCCGCCGATTCCGTGAATGCCGAATGCGTCCAGCGCGTCGTCGTACCGCAGTTTGTGTTTATACACCACTGCGAAGTAGCACATAGCTCCCGCCACGAAACCTATCGCCACGCTGGCAAGCGGGGTGACGAACCCGGCCGCAGGAGTTATCGCCACCAGCCCGGCCACCGCGCCGGATGACATGCCAACCGTTGTGGGACTTCCGCCGTGCTTCCACTCGAAGACAAGCCAGCCAAGGGCCGCAGACGCCGCCGCAGTGTTTGTGGCCACGAACGCGCTCACCGCCACGCCGTTGGCCGAAAGGGCCGAGCCGGCGTTGAACCCGAACCAGCCGAACCATAAGAGCCCTGCCCCGATAACCACCATGGGCACGTTGTGCGGCATTATTATCTCCGTCCCGTATCCTTTCCTGTGCCCGATGAACATGGCGGCGGCCAATCCCGACACGCCGGAGGCGATATGAACCACCGTGCCACCTGCAAAGTCCAAAGCGCCCAGCTTCATCAACCATCCCCCACCCCATACCCAGTGCGCCAATGGAGCGTAGATAAACGTCACCCAAAGTATGGAAAAGAGAATGAACGCCGGGAACTTCACCCTTTCCGCATACGCGCCGGAGATAAGCCCAACGGTTATCACGGCGAACGCTCCCTGAAAGACGACGAAGAGAAGATCGGGAATCTCATATTTCATGATGGCGTTCACAGGTTCCGCGCCGCCGGGGAGTGGAATGCCCGCCAGGCCGAAGTTGGTAAGGTCGCCTATCAATCCGCCCACGTCCGGCCCGAATGCCAGCGAGTAACCCCACAAAACCCAGACAACGCTTACCAGCGAGAGGCTAGCCAGCGAATACATGATGGTGGAAAGCACGTTTTTAGACCTGCTTAACCCGCCATAAAAAAGGGCGAGGCCGGGGAGCGTCATCAGTATGACCATCGCAGTGGAAGTAAGAATCCAGGCCACAGAACCGGAGTTGATCTGCGGTAATGGAGCAGATACGGCCTCCTGCGCATGAGCTGGCTCCAGCGCCAGAAAAATTACCGCGCATATTAACAGGTATAATTTATTCATCACTGCCTCTCCTCCAATCATTTAACATCGCGCTATACCTTTAACTGCAAACCGCATTTGCGGATTTTCATGAAGAGATTAAGAGCAAGAGGCGTGCCTCATGTTTACTCATTAATAAACAGTTACATTCATGAGCCTGTACGATGGTGGCGCTTATTCTTGTGGCGTAAAAACATGCATAAGTCTCTTTAGTGAGCGCACGACCATTGTCATTCTGAACGAAGCATAGCGAAGTGAAGAATCTATCTAAAGAAAATTTATTCTACTTTGATCCTTCGGTCGAGGACTCCCTCAGGATGACAAAATACGGAAATTGTTTGGTTATGCAGGGTCTCCTTTTTAAGGCAAATGAGAACGATATTTTCATCGCAACCATATTAATCCTGTTAGCATATTAATCCTTGGCTTTGGATAGGCTTATTCTTATAATGGCTGAAGTAGGGTGATTGGAATTCATGGGCGATACAAAAACGATTCTTCTTGTAGACGACGACGAGGCGCATTTGCTTTGGTCATCGGAAGTGCTTTTGGAGAGCGGCTTTTTGATAGAAACCGCCAACTCTCCCAAAGAAGCGCTGAAGCTTCTTAAAAACAAATCCTACGACCTGGTCATTTCCGACCTGGTTATGCCGGAGATGTCCGGTCTGGATTTCGTGCGAAGCATAGCCGGTATCCGCAAGGGCCAGAAAGCGATAATCCTCACCGGACATGGCGATGTGGAAAGTTTTATGGAGTCCGTTTACGACCTGGGCGCCATCGAGTACATCGTAAAACCGGTGGAGATGGAGGAGTTCGTCACTATCGTGAAACGACACACTTCAAGTGCCCCATCCAAAAAGAAATCCATCAACCAACTGAGATAATTTCCAGCCCTGCCTGTCCGGGCGTTAACATTTCTTATTGCGAACCAGTCTTAACGCTTTGTATTTACTTTCCTTATAGATAATCAAAAATAACTCCGCGTTTCCGCTAAAGAATTAAACAATTCTGCCGATAATTCAGATAGGGAGGTTATGCTTTAATCGGCTAAACTTAAATAAAGATGGTTAAAGCTATTGAAGGCGATTCTATGGATAAGCGGACAACAGCCCTGTTGAAGATACTTGATGAGCAGAAAGCCCTGTACGAGAGCCTTGCTCAAAAGGCCGGAAAACTTGTTGAGAGCATAAACGGCGGAGCTTCGATGGACGACCTCTTACGCATCATGGACGAACGCGAGGCGATAATAACCAGCCTCGACAGCGGATCGAAGAAAATGATGGACGCTATCTCCGGCGCAGGGAACCAGGCCATTACGGAAGACGAAAAGGTGACAGGTCTTAAAACCGAGCTTGAATCGCTTATTAAAGGGGTCATGCAGACTGATGAGACTGCTGTCCGGCTATTAAGGGAGGCTTTCACGGAGACGCAAAGCGGCCTTGCGGCGATGTCTACGGGACATAAGACAGTTTCCGCTTATGGAAAGAAAGGCAAACCCGCTTTCGCCAAATATTTCGATCGCAAATTTTAGAGACGCTCTTTAAATACTGGTAGAGGTCATGGTTAGGGAAATCGCCCCATCGCAAACAGCGCAGGCTGTTTATGGCAGGCAACAGTTCTACGCCGATCGCACGGTTGAGCTGAAAATACCGAAAACCGTTCAGATTGGCGCGACGGATAAAGTCACCCTGTCTCCAGATGTCCAGGCCATGCGGTCGGCGCAATCGCCCTCCACTGCATCCCAAGCCGTTTCCGCTACCCAGGCTTCCGTATATTTTTACAGTCAGCCGCTGAAACAACTAACCTATGAGGATCCTCGCAGAGTTCATGCCCACTCGGCGGAGAGTGAAAATACGTCAGCAGATCAGGGCGAGCCGGAAAGCGATAAAGACGATTCGGAATTTACGTCTGGAATAGGCGCGGCTGAAGAGTCCCATGGCGGGCCTGCAACCGGGCCACGTTGATTAGACTCCCATTCCCTATTTGACTGGTCGCTCGATATTCACGCTTCCATTGCTTCCGGGCTCCTGTTTTCATCCAATCCCAGAATTCGCCGCAGATTCGGCTGTTCTGGTGATATATTGCTGATTAACTCCGGGGCGAAAAGTTTAATAATACCGGCGATTGAAAGCGGAAAACAGCCATGAAAATCGGGGCAAGACGCACAAAGATAGTCTGTACGATCGGGCCGTCGAGTTCCTCCGTGCAGATGTTGGAGAAACTTGTTCTGGCTGGAATGGACGTGGCGAGACTCAACTTCTCGCACGGCGAACACGCATACCACGCGAAAAGCTTCGAAAATATCCATATCGCAGGGGAGAGAGCAGGCAAAAAGGTAGCCGTGCTTCAAGACCTCGGCGGGCCGAAGATACGCCTGGGAACGCTTAACCAGCCTCAGCTGAAACTCCATACCGGAGGCAGGGTGACGCTTGTTTCGGGCCAGTCGGCGCAGGGCGACGAGATACCGGTCAACTATCCGTACCTCGACGAGGATGTCGCGCCCGGTGAAAAAATACTGTTGGCCGACGGCCTTGTGGAGTTGCTGGTTGAAGAGCGGAAAGGCTCCCGCCTGATTTGTTCCGTTGTCACGGGCGGCGAACTGACCTCCCACAAAGGGGTAAACCTTCCCACGTCGCATCTGAGGGTTTCAGCGTTTACTGACAAAGACCGGAGCGATCTTGCTTTCGGCATTTCGCTTGGGATTGACATGGTGGCCATGTCGTTCGTCCGCGACGAGAGCGACCTCTCTCTTATCCGCGAAATATTGCAAGCCAGCGAAAATCCGCAAATGCTTATCGCCAAGATAGAAAAACCCCAGGCCATAGACGGGCTGGCCGGAATCCTGTCGGTCGTCGATGGGGTGATGGTGGCGCGTGGGGACCTTGGCGTGGAGATGCCATACGAAATGTTGCCCATGGCGCAAAAAAGGATAATCAACGCCGCCCGCAGGGCTGGAAAACCCGTTATCGTAGCCACGCAGATGCTCCGTTCAATGATAGAAAGCCCCCGTCCCACCCGCGCCGAGGCTACCGACGTCGCAAACGCCATCTTCGACGGAGCCGACGCCGTCATGTTATCGGAAGAAACCGCTATCGGATCATACCCGCTGGAGGCTGTCGGGG
>JADGAO010000245.1 GCA_015231995.1 Nitrospinota bacterium
AGACTGTCTGCGGTGTTGTGCGCAATTGAGCCGCCACTTCATTATTCTCCCTACCCTCTGCGCACAGAAGAACTATGCGTGAACGTAACGCCAAAGCTTGCGCCGTCTTGCGACGCCGCGCCCATGCTTGCAGTCGTTCTTGTTCCACCGCGCTCAACACTACTTCCGCCTTTGGTCTTCCGCCCATCTCACCCTCCATTGGCAATCTTACCAATTTAGAGAGATAAAGGCGGAAAACGATTCAATGAACTTCTAACTCATGACACTAGTTGTCGCCATTGTGCACGTCTTCTTCCCCACGTTGCTTGGGTGGTTAATCCTTTTCACGCCACTTGCGCTGACCTCATTCGTTCTCGCCAAGGACGTGTTGAGCAAAATAGTTAGCGCTCCCGCCCCCGGCGCAGAGAATCCGACAATGATGTCCGCCTTTATTTTTTTAGTCCTTGTTGTTCCTTTTTCGGGTTTTTCCGCCGCTTTCTATTTTGACCGTCCGGCTCCACTGACAGCCGAAGCCGTACCTGTCCAGAAGTCGCAGAGAGTTTCCACGTCTCGCAGGTCCATCATGTATCTGGCAACGTGGATGCTGGCTACTTTCGTGCTTCTCGCAATATGGGGAAAATCATCAGAGTCGGCGGTAGTTGGGATGTGCGAAGAGACGAAACGAGGGGAACCGGCGGATACGGTCATTGCGCGAGGCGGAAAAATCGGAGCGCGTATCATTCGTCACCCGGACAAGGGAGAACCCGAGCAGATCGTGTTTATTAAAAGTTTTCTTGCGCTTTCACGACGCAACTGCGAAGTGAAGTTCGAGAACGGCAAGGCGACAGAAACCCGATTTTATATTACAGACTAAGTCGCCACAACCTCACCGGAAAAAGTTGTACCGGATTATGCAGTACAGAGCGCGGAAGGCGTCCTTAAGCCCTATTTTTTTCCCTTCCTCGTAAGTCCTGCCGTAATAGGAAATACCCACCTCGAAGATATGAACCCGCATATGAGCCACTTTCGCCGTTATCTCCGGCTCGAACCCGAACCGGTTCTCCTCGATCCTTATCTTCCTGATGACTTCGGTCTTGAAAACTTTATAGCAGGTTTCCATGTCCGTCAGGTTGAGGTTCGTCGCCATGTTGGATAAAAGCGTAAGAACCTTGTTCGCCACCATGTGCCAGAAAAAGAGAACCCGATGCGGCCTGTCGCCCATGAACCGGCTCCCGAAAACAACGTCCGCCTTGCCCGCCAGTATCGGCTCCAGAAGGCGCGGGTATTCGTTGGGGTCGTACTCCAGATCGGCGTCTTGAATGATGATAACTTCCCCGGTGACCATGTCGAACCCTGTCTGCAGAGCCGCGCCCTTGCCACGGTTGACGGCGTGCCTCGTCGTTTTGATACCCGGGTATTTTGCGACAACCTTTTTCAAGGCGTCGGGGGTTTTATCGCTCGAATAATCGTCAACGATTATTATCTCCGGCTCATGCTCTTTCCACAGCGGAAGCCCCTCCACCGCGTCCACGATGGATTCTATCGTGGATTCTTCGTTGTAGCAGGGTATCACAACGCTTATTTTCACTTAACCTCTCCGTATTTCCCGTTAATCTTGTACACCCACGCCAACACTTCCGCGATGACATGGTATAGCTCCGGCGGCACATCCTGGTCAAGGTCGAGTTTTGACAAGGTTTCCACCAGGTCGGGGTCTTCCCTCACCGGTATCCCGTGTTCCCGGGCGATCTTCACCATTCTATACGCAATTTCGCCCGAACCTTTAGCCACCACCGACGGAATGGACTGCTCTTTGGGTTTGTATTTTATCGCAACGGCTTTTTTGCGGGGATTTTTTGGATTATTGAGCATTTGCTGATATGGCTACGGATTAACTTTTCAACATTAGTCTTTTATCGGGTTTGGCTCCCTTCCGTAGCCACTCGATGGTAGGTTCGATATTTATAGTTGGATTAACCCACATAATCTCCTTGTAATCTTTGAGGCGGTTAATTATTGATTGAAAATTACTTTTTGCCTCTTCATCAAGAGACACAATGATTTTATCTTCGCTACTAGCGGCATTTAATAAATGAGCATCCTTTATCATGGCCATTCGCTGTTTTTCACTTTTTACTGATGACTCAATTAATGAATTCAGGTTTTTTTGATTGGAGCTATCTAGCTTGATTATTTTATGTTTCTTTTTTCCCGTCATTGCGGTTCGCCATTTTCTCGAAAACCTAGAGCTATGGTTATTAATCTCTTCACTTAGCTCATCAGTCACTACGACCTTATGACATATTTTCATCACCTGCGTGAGAATGTCCCTGCAATTTTTAGAATCATTATTTTTAGATGTCTCACCAGCGGCTTTGAATACACTCGCATCAATAACGAGATATTTGGAATCTTCTTTATGCATTATTAAACTTGATTAGCTTTGCGCGTCAAGATACTCGGATTCCGACGTTAATTCCACCTCATCAAAATCTTCAGGCCAATCACCAAATGCCCCATTCTCGTCTAAATCAGCAGGTGTAACCTTGGTCGTGCCTGTTTGTTTATCTAGCTCAAACCAGTGGAGAATAACTGAATCTTGTTTAACCTTTTTCTTGGCAACCAAGGTTTGAATTCCACGGATAATGAGTAAACTATGGGTTTCGATAACTACTTTAACGCCTCGGTTTACGGCATCCGCTATCAATTCAGCCAACGCTCTTTGAGCTCTCGGATGTAGGTGGATTTCCGGTTGTTCAATATAGACCAACTGCCCTGGATTTGCGGCTAAAAGAGCCACGATAAGGGGCAGTGTTTGCGATACGCCAAAACCAACGTCGGCAATACTCACCATATCTTGGGCTCCACCGACGGCGGCCTGCGGAAGACGTCCAACTTTCAGTTCAATTCTTGTGTCGTCTACTTGTTTTACGTCAACTTTCCAAGCAAGACCGATTTTTTTTAGAGACTTGCTAATTTCCTTGAATCTAATATCCCCTTCGTTTTTCCAATGGTTAATAATGCTGGCCGTGTATTCTTGGAATGTCCCTTCAAAAAAGGGGCCTTTTGCCGCTATTCTTGGATACTCCCTTTCGGGATTCCCCCTTAAGCCAGGGAGATGAATCAAGCTCTGGATATATGAATTGATATTTTCAGAAATGAAAGGAAGAACACTAAGTAAAGGATATTTCGATAATGAGTATTCTCTCTGGTAAGGATGTTTAATCCTATTTAAATCTAATTTTAAAAAGCACCGCTCCCTTATAACTAGAATATTCTTTCTGTTTGAAGAGGTGTCCTTGGGTATAATGCTAATAAATAATTTCCTAAATTCATTTTCTTGTTCCGCCATTAAATCCTTTGTCTTTTTTGTGATATCAGCATTTTTTATGAGTTCATCTAAGGAAAAAGTCTCTTGCAATAACTTATATTTATCGCCATCAACATTAATATCCATTTGAGTAACATCAAATACTTTATTTGGAATATCTTTTTTAAAGTGAATTGTTATTGTAGATGCGCTAGGGATGGGATATGAAAAAAAATCCATCCACGGTCCAAGATAAGAAGTACGATCTGATTTATTATGTTCAAATTCTATCCCAATCGAAAAATTCCCTTTGCATTCCGGCTGTATGGAGAGCAATTGGTTGGCCGTAGTAAACTTCACATGAGAGCCATTTAACAATAAGGCTCCTGGGTCAAATTTCACTTCCAGTGTTTGCTTCATCAGCAATAGGGGTTGCATTATGCTGGACTTGCCAGAACTATTTGCGCCAGACAGGATTGTTAGAGGTTTTATTTCGATTCTGGTCTCGTCAGCAATTGACTTAAACCCCGATACAATTAAAGCCTTGATGCTACCAGAATCTTTTCGAGATTTCCCGTTGCCGACACTCACTTAAAGCGATCCTCCAATTTCCCCTAATTATATATCAAGAAGCGGCATACGCAAAAAGTATTCAAGCCCTTATGTTCACAAGCCCGCTGGGCGCGGGGGACGACGCAGTCTCCAGCTCTTCGACAAGGAACTTGCGTTCCGCCGTCTTCACAACGAAATCCGCCCGATATCCGGCTGGCTCCAGCGCACTGACAAGTTCCTTGAGGCTCTCCCTGGCATGAGCCGCCACGTCGTCGTTCTCCACATAAATGAACCCACGAGCATGACCGTCGCCAACAGCGACATCCACCCGCACAGCCCCAAGATTGGTCATGTTGAGCATGAACACCAGAGACTTCGCCCGGCCCTTTTTGCCTTCGCCGCTGTTTCCCTCGCCATCATCATCCGGTTTGATATAAACCCTCGCGGTCTCCGGCGAACCGTTCTGCATGTACGGTATCTGATACATCATAACCCCCTCGCCTGTGGCTCCAGCCTTTTTACCGGCGGAGTTGAGCAATTGCGTAAGCTCGATGTTGCTGAGGGCAGACCGGAGGCTCTTGGCTGTGTCGTGAAGGCGCGAAAGCTCCTTGTAAACGCCGTCCCCTTCGTTCGCCATAGCTCCGGTGGGGGGTTGTTTGGGAGCGGACTGCGGCTGTGAAGCCGGTGGCGTCGCAGTCTCTTTGGACGTGGGATTCCCCTGTGGTTGAGTGGCTGTGGAAGTTGCGGCAGGCTCCGATGTGGTTTTGAGGTTCGCCACAATGTCGGCGATTTTGCCTTCGATGATGCTCAACGCTTTGGAGATGTTCGCCTTCAGGT
>JADGAO010000246.1 GCA_015231995.1 Nitrospinota bacterium
AAAGGCCTGCTCGCCGCGTTGGACAAGCGGCTCGTGACGAAAAGTTATGGCCGTGTGTTTTTGAAAAGCCTTCCGGGATTCACAGTCCGCAAGAGTTTGGCGGAAGTGAAAGAGGGATTGAAGGCGATGTGGGGGGAGTAGGGGCAGACCTGCGTGTCTGCCCTCTCTCATGCGGGCGAACACGCAGGTTCGCCCCTACATTAGAGTTTGAACAACAGCCCAGCCTTCCCACGATCCTGCAATTCGCCTTCTTGACTCGCGTGGCATTATCAGCTAACATGAACATATGAGTAATTGTTCATATATATCCGAAATAACGCAAACTTGTCCGGAGGCGGATGATGGCTCCGAAAATGGCTACTAGAAATAGCTCCCGCAGACGGGCCGGGCTTCACACTCTGCCTGCCCAGGTCGCCCCGGTTTCCGCCGAAATGGCGAGAATGGCGGAATTCTTCAAGGCGCTCTCCGATGCGACGAGGCTTTCGGTTATCACTGCCATTCTGGATCGCGAGCTGTGCGTGCAGGAGATATCGGAGCTTATCGGCATGAGCCAGTCGGCGGTGTCGCACCAACTGAGGCTTTTGAGGAACGCCGGGCTTGCAAAACGCAGGCGCCAGGGACGGAACATATATTACAGCCTGGACGACAGGCATGTGGAGAGCCTTATCAAGGCCGCGTTCGAACACTCGACCCACACGCCGGGCGGAAGACTGAGGGAGTAGGTCATGGAATCGTTAACGATGGCTCTGCTGGCGGCATGGGAGGTGTTACGGGACTCTGCGGTGTTCATGATCGCCGGGTTCGCCCTGGCCGGCCTTATTAAAGTTTTTCTCCCGTTTTCGCTGGTTCGCGGACGCCTTTCTGGAGGCGGGATGGGGCCGGTGACGCGCGCGGCCATAATAGGAGTGCCTCTGCCGTTGTGCTCGTGCAGTGTTCTACCAACGGCCATGACCCTGCGGAAAATGGGAGCGAGCAAAGGCGCCACCAGCGCCTTCCTCATCTCCACCCCGGAATCGGGCGTGGACTCCATCGCACTATCCTACGCCCTTCTAGACCCGATAATGACCGTCGTCAGGCCGATATCGGCCTTCATCACCGCCTTCACAGCGGGCGCTCTGGAAAACCTGTTTGGGGATAAAGAGGAGCCGATGACCGCTGACGATAAGCAATCCCACTCTCACTCCCATGACGACTGTGGAGATAACTGCCAATCCACATCGCCCGCCACAAATGGGATAAACGGCGTGGCTGGTTTTACGGCGAAACTTTCAGAGGGTTTGCGTTACGCCTTCGGCGACCTGTTCAACGACATGGCCGGGTGGATGGCGGTGGGCCTGCTGGCGGGCGGGGCGCTGACCGTTTTTCTTCCGTCCGACTTTTTCACAAACTATTTGAACGGCGGGATCACGACCATGTTCCTCATGCTTGCCGTGGGATTGCCGATGTATATTTGCGCGTCGGCCTCCACTCCAATTGCGGCGGCGATGATCATGAAAGGGCTTTCGCCCGGAGCCGCCCTGGTTTTCCTGTTGGCCGGGCCTGCCACAAACATCGGCTCGATGGCTATCATCAGGCGGTTCATGGGCGGCAGGGCGCTGTTCATTTACCTCTTTGCGATTTCCGTATGCTCCATCGCTTTGGGGCTGGCTCTCGACGTGCTGTATTCGGCGATGGGTATCAACCCGGCGATGTCTATGGGAGCGGCGGGTGAAATCGTTCCGCCGTGGATTAAAACGGCAAGCGCTCTGGTCTTAGCCGCTTTATTCGCCAGATACCTGCTCGCCAATGGGTTCTCAGCTGTTTCGGCTGCCTCGAAACGATGGAAACCCGTTGCTTAGATTCCTATTATAACCAATCACCAGCCTCAAATAACCGCCATGCCAGCGGTTGAGATGGCGATTGCCAACCGCGCCGTTGAGCCTAACATTTGCAAAACAAATTTGAAGGGGTTTACAATGGCGATTCACGTTAATTACAAAGATGATCTGAAAACAAAGGTGATAGCGTCGTGGCAGAAGACAGTACTGTGAAACCAACAGCTCCGAAACGTAGATTCGCAAGGATAGAGCGCCTCCCTCCGTACGTCCTGGCGGAGGTGACAAACCTTCGCACGCAGGCAAGGAAGGCGGGCGAGGACATAATAGACTTCGGCATGGGCAACCCGGACATGGCCACGCCCCAGCATATCGTGGACAAGCTGTTGGAGGCGGCCCAAAAAGCGCCCAACCACAGGTACTCGGCAAGCAGAGGCATAACCAAGCTTCGCCACGGTATCTGCGGCTGGTATAAGCGCAAGTACGACGTGGACCTGGACCCGGAGACAGAAGCCATCGTCACGATCGGAAGCAAGGAGGGCATCAGCCACCTCGCCTACGCCATCGTCTCGCCCGGGGACCATGTGCTTGTGCCATCCCCGACCTACACCATACACACATACGCGGTGGTGCTGGCCAACGGGGACGTCATCAACGTGCCCCTTTCGTCCGGCGACGATTTTTTCGCAAACCTGACCAGCGCTTTCCGCAGTTCGTGGCCCCGGCCAAAGGCGATGATAATAAACTTTCCGCACAACCCGACTACCGTGTGCGTGGACTTGCCCTTTTTCGAGAAGGTCATAGCCTTCGCCAAGGAGCACGACATCATCGTCATCCACGACCTGGCTTATGCGGAGATCGTGTTCGACGGCTATGTGGCGCCGTCAATAATGCAGGTTCCGGGAGCCAAAGATGTGGCTGTGGAGTTCTACACTCTGTCGAAAACATATGCCATGCCCGGCTGGCGCGTCGGGTTCTGCGTGGGGAACAGGGAGTTGATTTACGCGCTTCAGCGTATTAAAAGCTATCTGGACTACGGCATGTTCCAGCCGATACAGATAGCCAGCATCATCGCGTTAAACGGCCCGCAGGACTGCGTGGAAGAAATACGCATGACGTACCAGAACCGAAGGGACGCGCTGGCGGACGGACTGAACCGCATAGGCTGGAAGGTTGAAAAGCCGAAGGCCACCATGTTCATGTGGGCGGAGATACCGGATCAGTTCAAGAGCATGGGGTCGCTGGAGTTCTCCAAACTGCTCCTGCGCGAGGCTAAAGTGGCTGTGTCGCCGGGAGCCGGGTTCGGCGAGGGCGGCGACAACTTCGTGCGGTTCGCGCTGGTGGAGAACGAGCATCGCACCCGCCAGGCCATCCGCAACATACGCGACGTTTTTCAGAAACGCTGACCGATGGGTTCCATCAGGCTTGGGATAATCGGCCTCGGGGTCGTCGGATGCGGCGTGGCCAACCTGCTTCGGGAACGAGGCTCCGCCCTTGCGACCCGCTTTAACGCTTCGTTTACGATAACCCGCGCCGCCGTCAAGGATGTGAAGAAAAGCCGTGACGCCGAAGTTGACCCGTCTATTATCACCGCCGACCCGTTCGATGTGGTCAACGACCCCAACGTGGATATCGTCATCGAGGTGATGGGGGGCGAAAACCCTGCGCTGGAGCTTCTGCTGACTGCGGCCAAAAACGGCAAAAGCATCGTCACCGCCAACAAACGCCTCCTCGCTATTCATGGCGAGAAGATATACCGCGCCGTCGAGGACGCGGGGGTGGAGCTTGGGTTCGAGGCGGCGGTCGCCGGGGCGGTGCCGGTTATCGGAGCCATCAAGACTGGTTTTGCCGCAAACAGGATCGAGGCGATCCACGGCATAATAAACGGCACATCCAACTACATTCTCTCCCGCATGACGCTGGAGGGCAAATCCTACGCGGACGCGCTCAAAGAGGCGCAGGCGCTCGGCTATGCCGAGGCCGATCCGACATTCGACGTGGAGGGGATAGACACCGCCCACAAAATAGCGGTGCTTGCGTCGCTAGGGTTCGAGACGCCGATTAATTTCGGCTCCATCTACACAGAGGGTATAACGCGCCTAACCCCGGAAGACATCGGGATGGCGCGGGAGTTCGGCTATCGAATAAAACTTCTGGCTGTTGCCAAACGGGTCGGCGACTCGCTGGACGCTCGCGTGCATCCTGCGATGATCCTGGCGTCTCACCCGATGGCGAACGTGAATGGCGCGTTGAACGCCGTGGAGATTAAAGGCGATTTCGCCGGGGTCAACATGCTGGTTGGCCCCGGAGCGGGCGCAGGGCCGACGGCCTCCGCCGTAATGGCCGACGTGCTCGACATCGCAGGACGGATGGTGCACGGCGTGGCCGGCAAACGCTCGCCGATGATAACCCCTGCGAGCAAACGGGTCCCGATAAGAATCCGCCCGGTGGATGAAACGCGGTCGCAGTACTACCTGCGTTTCAGCGTGCCCGACCGGCCCGGCGTGATGGCGGCGTTGTCCGGCGCGTTGGGGGAGAGCAAGATATCCATAGCCTCCATGATCCAGCGAGGACGCAAAGAAGGCGGGGCGCCGGTGAGCGTGGTGATGATGACCCACGTCGCGGTGGAAGCGGATTTGCGCCGGGCTCTGGCGAAAATCGAAGGGACGAAAATCTGCGCCGCCCCGACGATGGTGATACGGATAGAGGGCGGGGAGGAGTGAAGCTCTTTCTCCTCTTGTTTTAGAGAGCTTTGCATACCAAACGATTTCCATATTTTGTCATCCTGAGTGAGCCCGCTCTTTGTCATCCTGAGGGAGCCTTAGCGACCGAAGCAACCGTGTCTTTTGTCAAGAG
>JADGAO010000247.1 GCA_015231995.1 Nitrospinota bacterium
GACCACCACGAAATCCCCCGACTCGCGTTATGGCATGATGTCGCCTGTTAGCAATACAACGGTCAAACTGCCATCCGGATTGACCATGACCTCGAACTCCACCCGCACTGTCACGCTATCAAATCCCGCCGACCCCTTGAGCGTAACGTCAAGCACCGACACGCTGACAGTGAACGCCAAAGCGACACGAACTACGTTCAACAAAGCGACGATGACGTTTACGACGACCACGCCTATGGGTAAACAGATAACAAGCAAGATAGACCAGCAGGGACGCGTAACACAATCGCAAGTAGCAGGAATATTACCCATCCAATACAGCTACGACGTTCATGGAAGAGTATCGTCGGTAACCCAGGGAACGAGGGTTAGATCGTACTCGTATGATGCGCTCGGCAACATGGCGACCGTTACAGACCCGATGGGGCGAGCGACAAGTTACGCCTATGATGCGGCCCATAACGCCACGTCGGAAACATTGCCGGATGGAAGGGCCATCGGATACTCCTATGACCCAAACAGGAACGTCACCTCGATTGCGCCACCATCTCGCCCGGCGCACGGATTTATTTATACTCCTGTTGATTTACAAAGCTCCTACGCTCCGCCTGTGGTTACGGGGTCGGGTCTCAACGCAACGTCGTTTAACTATAATCTCGATAAACAGGTTAGATCGGTTACGCGTCCAGACGGTAAGGTGGAAACATACTCATATGACACAGCCGGAAGGATGGCGCAGGTATCGTCACCGGACGGTAATGTGGTTTACGCCTATGGGACTGGCGGTTCATGTTGCGGCAATCCCGACCTACTGAAAAGCTCCACATTCACACCGACAGGTGGATCGCCGCAAATCATGGACTACGTTTATGACGGCGCCCTGCTCACAAGCACAACCTGGAGCGGGGTGATCAACGGTTCGGTGGCTCGAACGTACGACAACTTCTTCCGAATCACGTCCAGAAGCGTCAACGGCGGCGCCGCGATAACCCAAACTTATGACAACGATGGATACCTCTCATCATCCGGCGCAATGACGATAACCCGCGACATCGGTAATGGGAATATTATCGGCACGACGCTGGGTAGCGTCACAACCGCCAGAACGTACAGCGGCTACGGCGAGAGCGCGACAACAACCGCTAAATACGCGGCCTCAACGCTCGCCAGCGTTCAATATACACGTGATTCGCTAGGCCGCATCACGCGAAAAGCAGAAACCATTCAGGGCGTGACAGACGCTTACGACTACACCTATGACACCACCGGCAGGCTGACTGGCGTTGCTAAAAATGGTGTCTCTCTTTCCTCCTACACCTTTGACGCCAACAATAACCGGTTGACGCATTCATCCTCCGCCGGGGTCGTAAGCGCGACTTATGACGCGCAGGATCGCCTGCTTACATACGGCGCAAACTCATACTCATACACAGCCGATGGCGAGTTGACCACCAAAACCGCAAGCGGCCAAGCGACCGCATACACCTACGACACGTTCGGGAATTTAACGGCGGTTTCTTTCCCGGACGGAATGCGAATAGATTATTTGCTTGATAGCCAAGGCAGGCGCGTCGGGAAAAAAGTCAACGGGACATTAACGCAAGGGTGGCTCTACAAAGATGGGCTTAAACCCATTGCGGAGTTGGATGGAACAGGAGCGCTGGTTTCGCTGTTCGCATACGGAACGATGGCGAACGTCCCGGACTACATGGTCAAAAACGGTATCACATACCGCATCGTAAGCGACCATCTTGGAAGCCCACGATTGCTGGTGAATATAGCCGATGGCTCCGTCGCGCAAAGGATGGATTACGACGAGTATGGAAATATATTAACCGACACGAATCCCGGTTTCCAACCGTTTGGGTTTGCAGGCGGGTTGTATGACGTGAATACGAAGCTCACGAGATTCGGGGCGAGAGATTACGACGCAGAGACGGGAAGGTGGACGAGCAAGGACCCGATAGGTTTTGATGGAGGCGATACGAATCTTTATGGGTATGTTCTTAACGACCCGGTTAACTGGATAGACATGAACGGGGAATACGCGACAGTGATTCCAACTGTTGTAGGGATATGCCTCCTTAATCCCGAAATTTGCGCGGCTATCCCACCTCTGGTATTCTGTGCACTGTTTCCGGAAGCGTGTGGGTTGCCATCGTATGACTGTCCTCAAAGTCCGCCGATGCTGTCGGACGGGGGAGATAGTTCAGATGGAAATGAGCGCGACACCCAGCGCGAAACTAAAACCCCCAAGGAGGGAGCCAGGGGAAAGGAGGGAGCTACAGATGTTCCCAGTTGGGCCAAAGGCAGGCCACCTTATAAAGGCGAATCAGGTCGTGAATATGCAGATAGATTAATGGACGGGAAATACGGGAAGGGAAATTATGGAAAAGGGCGTGGCGGCGAGCATGGAAAAATAAAAAAGTATGGAGATAGACATTGGGAATAGAGCATTCATATGAGCTACGCTGACGAAAACGCATGGATTGTAGCAATTATTCCAGTGGTCGGTGTTGAATTATATTCATGCACATTTCTTTCAGAGAAACCTCGCACGCTTATTTCCAAAGATGGTTATTATCTTATGTTCCAAAGCGAAGATAAATATAAGGAGGTATTGAGTAACGAGGGCTATAATTTAAACGAATATGTGTTTGGTGAAAATATTTATGTTTTTGATATACCGAGGGTGACTTATTTGCTATCTATGGAAGAATATGATCCATCCGCAGAAATAGTTGAATTGCTTAATTATCTTGATGACTGCCGCTTGGATCTCAATATCGACTATCCCGCTAATTTTAAAAAACATCTTTTTGATTTTTGTGACCATCTTACTTTTGAGAAAGAATATGGAGAATTTTTTAAAAACAATACTAACATTACCCGGCAAAATATATTGGATGCGTATTATTGGTGCCTTGGCTCTGTCATGTCGAGAACAAAAATTGTGATTTAATACAATCAATGACACCATCGAAACCGGGAGGCGGATGTGGAGGTTTATTGGTAGCATGTATGTAGGGGTGTAAAGTGTGCGGTAGTTTTAAAATTCCCTGCTATGGCCTGTGTGCTGCGCTTTATATTGCTTGCGTTACAGCTGGGCATTAGGGAGGTCATTCATGACTAATATATATCATTATAATAGTCATCCTGATGTAATGGATGCGTGCACGAAATCAATAGACAATAAATGCGAGTTTATCTTGGTAATTACCGGATGGCGTGCTAAATATTTGCAGAAAATATTCAAGTAAATTATACAACATTTTCATGATCGGTGTTACTATAATGTCAGAAAGCGATGGCCTGATCTTAGATATATAGCTATAGTAATGTTTTTAGCACCGACATTTGCTTGTATAATAGCATATGCAACCGGAAAAATGGAAATATCCTTGGAAGAGATAAATGGTGAACTGATATTAGAATTTAAAGTAATAACCAGTGATAATATTTCAACTGAAGATCGGTAATCGCAAATGTAGAGCAAAACCTCACCCACACCTTCATGTGGGATGGCAAAGACGCATATGGCAGGCCGGTCAATGGCAAGGTTGTAGGGATTTGCCTCCTTAATCCCGAAATTTGCGCGGCGATCCCACCTATGGTATTCTGTACATTGTTTCCGGAAGTGTGCGGGTTGCCGTCGCATGACTGTCCTCAAAGTCCGCCGATGCTGGCGGATGGAGGAGAGGAAGGTGGTGATGGGAAGGAAACATCGCCGGAAGCTGATACAAAAAAAGGCGCACAGGACAAGAAGCTATCAAAAGGAGATATAAAAAAATTACAGGAAGGAGGACTGGATATTCATGATATCAAACTAGGTGATAACACTGGGAGAATAGATTTATATACGAATAGGCGGGGTGACATTACGATTAAGCCAAAAGGCGGCAAGGGTCCTGGGGAGCCAACGGGTTACAATATAAAGGACTTTAGATGAAATATCTATGAGAGAGAATGAGACGCACGCCAAATTACTAATTACTAGGTTTGATTGTTCGCATCAGGATATCTATGAAATAATAGGCATACCAGCTTCCAGGATATGGCATAAAGGCGACGCTATTAGCACTTCAATAAGACGACACAAAAATAATGGTTATGTTATAAGTGGTGGCTTGCCACAAAATGCTACCTTAGAGGAATGGATAGATAATGTACTAAATCTAATTAAGCCCTATAAAGATAATTTTAAAAAATTGCCAAACGGGGTGTATATAGAATTAAGTTGTTGCGTGTATATTTATGGAGATGAGCCTTACATTGGTTTATCAAAGGAAAATATCAAGTTATTAGCGGAGATTAATGCCGCATATGATTTGGACTATTATATATTGCAGGAATTGGAGGATGATGAATAGGAGTTAACCTACACAACCCTGCGGCCCGGCGGCTATATTTTCCCCGCGACGTCGCGCTCGACAAACTCGGCAACCTCTATATCGCCGACGCGTATAACCATCGCATACGAAAAGTAGCGCTCGACGGAGTGATAACCACCGTCGCAGGATTCGGGGGAACGGGATTTGCCCCCACCGGCTACTCCGGCGACGGCGGACCGGCCACCGGCGCAAAGATGTTCAACGTCGCAAGCGTCTCCGTCGCCCCGGACGGCTCGCTCGTCATCGGCGACTTCGGGAAC
>JADGAO010000248.1:0-2792 GCA_015231995.1 Nitrospinota bacterium
CGCGCCGGAGGGGTTTAATTAAACCCCCTCGCAACTGCGTTGCGGTCCCCCTTACCAAGGGGGACAAAGGGGGGCGCTCTTCACCCCGCCATCACCGTAGGGGCGGCTCGGGAGCCGCCCTTCTTTAAAGACGGGCGCATCGCGATGCGCCCCTACGAAGACCGAGGTGAAAAACACCTCGAACAGGTTTGTCGCTTCTGTTTTACCATTTGGCGACACCCCCTATCAGGGAATCAGGGAAAATAGGCATTGACAATTAAACCAAGTTAAATTGAAATGACATTGAGTGTTTCAGCCTCGAATGGGGTTATCGCAAAACACTGCACAAACCTTCCAGACACTAAAAGAACGAACTCGTGAATATTAAAAATTCTAAGCTCGACGACCTCGTCACCGCCAGAACCTCATTGCTGGAGGAACGGACGAAGGCCCTGGAAGAAAGCGAGCGCAAATACCGGTCGCTTATAGAATCCGCAGGCGACGCGATATTCCTGGCGGACGCGGTTACCGGATACCTTATAGATTGCAACCGCAAAGCCGAAGAGCTTGTCGGCAGGCCGAAAAGCGAGATCGTCGGGATGCATCAGTCCCAGCTCCATCCCTCCGACATGGCGGACGAATACCGGGAAATTTTCAGGAACCACGTGAAGACCGGCAAGCCGATAGTCGAGGACCTCGTGGTGGTTCACAAGGACGGGCGGTATATCCCCGTGGACATACGGGCGGCGATGTTCGAGATACAGGGCAAGCTTTTCGTGCAGGGGATATTCCGGGATATAACCGAGCGCAAGCTGGCCAGGAAGGAAACGCAGGAGGCGTTGAGCCGCCTTCATAAAATCGCAAGCAGACTGCCGGGCGTCGTGTATCAGTTGCGACTGCGCCCCGATGGCAGTTTCTGTTTTCCATACGCCAGCGACGCCCTGCGCGACATATGCAGGGTGCGTCCTGAGGAAGTTTTAGATGACGCCGCCAAGGCGTTCGCCGCCGTGCACCCGGACGATTTCGGCCCGCTAATAGCCTCCGTGCATGTGTCGGCGAAAGGATTGAGCCTGTGGCAACAGGAATTCCGGCTCAAATTCGACGATGGCGTGGAACGCTGGCTGTTGGGCAATGCGCTCCCGGAGCGCGAGGAGGATGGGGGGACGCTCTGGCACGGCGTCATCACCGACATCACCGAACGCAAACGAGCCGAACAGGAATTGCGGCAGACAAAAGAACGATACGACCTGGCCTCGTCTGTCGGAAAAGTCGGGACATGGGACTGGGACATCCTCACCGGAAGACTGATATGGAGCGAAGAGGTTTACAGGATAATGGGGCTTCCCGCCGGAGAGGTGGAGCCGTCGTATGAAATTTTTCTTAGCCGCGTCCATCCCGACGATCAGAAGCTGTTCGGCGATTCGGTAACGGACGCGCTGGAAAACAAAAAACCTTTCAACGCTGAATACAGGATCGTGCGCCGGGACGGGAAAGAGAGCGTATGCCACGCCATCGGCAACGTCACCTTTGACGGCGGGAAGCCCGTCCGCATGATGGGCACTTTCCAGGACATCACCGAACGAGTGATGGCGGAGGAGGAGCGCAAGAGCTTCGAGGCCAAGCTCCAGCATGTCCAGAAGCTCGAAAGCCTCGGGGTTCTGGCCGGGGGTATCGCGCACGACTTCAACAACCTTCTCACCAGCATCCTCGGCAACGCGGACCTGGCCATGATGGACCTCCCCTCCACTTCGCCTGCGCGCCCTCAGATCGAGGACATCCTGACGACGTCGAGAAAAGCGGCGGATCTCACCAGGCAGATGCTGGCGTATTCCGGGAAGGGAAAATTCGTCATCTCGAAGGTAAACCTCAACAACGTCATCACGGAGATGAACCAGCTTCTCCGTGTGTCGGTGTTGAAAAACGTCCTTCTCAAGTATGACTTTGCGGAAAACCTGCCGCCGCTCAAGGCCGATGTTACACAGATGAACCAGTTGATAATGAACCTGGTCATAAACGCTTCGGAGGCGATTGGAGGAAAAAACGGCTCCATCGCGATAAGAACCGGCGCGACGCATTGCGATAGAGTCTGCCTTGAAAGCGCGTGGGGCGTTGACAATCTGCAGGAAGGGCTTTATGTGACGCTGGAAGTCGCCGACACCGGAATCGGGATGACAAAGGAAACCATCGCCAAAATATTCGAGCCTTTTTTCACCACGAAGTTCACCGGACGCGGGCTGGGCATGTCGGCGGTGCAAGGGATCGTCCGGGGGCACCATGGGGCCATCAGGATTTACAGCGAACCGGGAAAGGGGACTACGTTCAAGATTCTGTTGCCGGCGGCGAACGAGGCACCCGACGCCGTCCATAAAAACGGGGCCGACTCGTCCGCATGGGTTGGGCACGGCTCCGTGCTACTTATTGACGACGAGGAGGCGGTCAGGAGCATCGGCTCCAAGATGCTCGTCAAAACCGGGTTTACGGTAATAGCGGTAGCCGATGGGGTCGAGGCGTTGAAGATATTCCGCGACAGGCCGGGCGATTTCGCCTTTATCCTGCTCGACCTGACGATGCCCCGGATGAGCGGCGAAGAATGCTTCCGCGAACTGCGGAAAATAAACCCCGACGCCCGTATAATCATGACCAGCGGATACAACGAACAGGATGTCACGCAACGGTTCGTCGGAAAAGGATTAACCGGGTTTTTGGCCAAACCGTTCCAGATAAGCAATATGAAAGATGTGATCAAACAGATCGTCTAGAACGGGACCGCGCTGTTTTTGGGACTCTCTCCCAAATGCTCGGCGTGGGCGTCC
>JADGAO010000248.1:2892-4619 GCA_015231995.1 Nitrospinota bacterium
GGGGACCGCAACGCAGTTGCGAGGGGGTTTAACCCCCCGGCGCTTCGCGCCACCCCCCTTATCAGGGGGGGCAACCCCTCCGGCGCGATGACGCGCCACCTCCTCTTCAGTCTATCGAGAAACCGGAGAGACGCACGTCCTTTAATCCGGCGAACTGTTTTACCGCTTTAAGGTTCTGCGACAGGAATTCCTCGAGCTTGTCCTGAGCGAACACCGTCTCCTCGAAAAACTTGTCCCTGAAGAAGAGGTCTATCGCTTTCTCCACCGTTACGGCGGAGAAAAACAGCCTCTCGCGCACCAGCCTGGCGACGGTTTCGGATTCGAAAATAAGCTCCACGTTCATGTTGAGTATCTTTGTGGCTTCGGTGTCGAATTCCACTGGAAGATACACGACGAAGCTCACAGGATATTTCCCCTGCGCGCTCTTGGGAGAGACTGCAGGCGTGGCGCTCGCCACAGGTTGGGCGGCGACCTTGGTTTCGGAAGAAACAGGGGACGGCGCGGGAGCCGGTTGAGCCGGATGCCCTTCCTGAACGGTTGCCGGTTGCGCCGCTGTCGGGGGGGGCGTTTCCGTTGTTGCGGCGGGTGTAACGTCCGTTTTTTTCTCGGCTACCTGGATCGTTTTCTCAGGCTCTTCGTCTTTGAGAAGCCACCATCCTCCGATGGCTCCGCCGGCTATCAAGGCAAGGACGAGACCCGCCGCCACCCCGGCGAACCTGGGGGAAAGCTTGTGGAATATCGCGCCGATAAATTTGAATTTCGGGAGAGGTAACTTCCCGAAAACTTTTTTTAGAATATCGCCGACCGGGGCTAATAGCGCGGCCAGGCTAAAGCCTTTCTTATGCGGTTGAGCTTCCTCCGTTTCCTCGTCCACATTCTGGAACGACGCCTGGCCATGCGCGAAAACTCCCGGCATCGCTCCCCCAAACTCCTCGTCGCCCCGGCCGCCCGTTCTCGCCGGTTCGCGCGGCGTCAACTCGCCTGCGAGCATCTCGTCGAGCGACGGCTCCCCGGTGGAGCCTGTGGCCTTCGAACTGTTTTCGAACAACGCCTCGCCAAGCGTGTCCTCCTCGCCTGCAAGAAGCTTCTGCAACTCGTCGTCTTCGCTGACGGCCATCGCCGGGGTCGCCGCAGGTTTTTCCTCCTCATTCTCCGCCGCCTCCGAAAGAAGCGATTCGAGCGTGTCCTGCGAAAGCAACCCATCGTCTTTGGACGCTGTAGGCGCTTTCACGGACGCAAGTTCCGGTTCGTCAAACCCCGCCGAATCGAGGATGGAGTCTATATCTACTTGCGAGATGAGGCTCTCCCCTTCGCCCGGCTCCGGCGATTTGGCGGTTTCCATCGGCTGGGCAACCTGGCCTAACAACGCGTCCAAATCCGATTGGGATATGATCGCGTCCCCGGATTTCGGCGGCGTTACAGCCGGGGTTTCGGCGGGTTTGGAAGCCGGCTTGCTCACGGCGGAGGCGAGCAGGAGGTCTATCTCACTCTGCCCACCCCCTGACGTCTGTTTGCCGGATTGCGTGAAAGGCGAATTGGCCGCAAGCAACGAATCAATGTCATCCTGAATGGAACTGGCGGCGGCAACGACAGGAGCCTCACCCTTTCCCGGAGCGTTGGCGGCAAGCAGGGTCGCTATGTCGTCCTGAGAGATTGAGGCCGACTCCTTCTTCTTCGCTACCGGAGCAGACGGCGAGGGCGCATTGCCGGAAAGCAGAGCCTCGATA
>JADGAO010000249.1 GCA_015231995.1 Nitrospinota bacterium
ATTTATATAACAGTTATTTTTGAGCTGCTTGAGAGGGGATTTGGCGACAGGCCCAAAGGCTATTCAGAGATGATACGGGGTGTATAGGTTTTACTGTTGTGGAAATTAAAGCGTGCGGCGATCCGGCGAAGAGGAAAAACTGCGAAGCGAATTTGAAAGCAAAAAGGCGCGGCCTTCGAAAAAACCGCGCCTCCCGCAGATACCCGCCCCTACGGTTTTAGTTGAGGTAAACCCTCGGAACTATCGTCCCGTTATGGCAACTGGCGCAACCGCCGTTGGTGGCCGTCGAGATCATCCCGGCCGTGTTTCCCTGTATGGTGACGCTGTATGCGGCTCCACGCGTTCCACGGATCGTATAGAAGTTACCGTTCTGGTCCGTTGTGACGTTCAGCCTGGTTCCGTCGCTTTCGGTTATCACGACAACCTCTCCGGTTTTCGTGGAGGTTCCATCCGCATTGGCATAAACAGTTCCGGCGTAAACATATCGTCTGCTCGCCTTTTCCGACAGGTGACAGGAGACGCAATCCCTGCCCGTATTATGCGAATCCCTGTTGGTTCCGCTTTCGCTACTGGATCCGTTGGCGTTTGGCTCCACAGTATCCGTCCCGCCGGATGTTGAAGTTCCTCCAGATGTGGAAGAGGTAGTGGATGAGGATTCGCTGGTTGTCGAAGACCCGCCGCCGGATCCGCAACCAGTTAAAAACAAGGCAGGGGTTGCCGCTATCAAAAACAAAATGAACAATGCGCCTATGGCTTTTTTCATGCGATACATCTCCGAATCGAAAGACATGTGGCGTGGCGATCTTTAAAATATATACAATGTTTACAGGTTTTGCAAAAACCAGGGGCGTTGAAGCAGTGTCTCGAGTAGCCAACCGATTATGACCATCGCCAAACCGGCAAGGATCATCCAGCCGGCGTCCTTCCACTTCACCGTTGCGCCTTCAAGTTTCGCGTAGAAAACGGATGCAGAGCCTTGCGCAGAGATGACATGGCCGGCGCCTGTCATGATTTTCCACGGGGCCAGCGAAAAAACCGCGCCCGTAATATTTCCGGCGTAAAGAAGGCTGGCGAAATGGAACGCTGTGTCGTTTATTTTCACCGCCGCTTTCACCAGGAAAAAAGCTCCGCCGGAAACGACAGACAGGGCGGCGCTGTAAACCAGATCGGCCATTCGCCATCCGAACGCCGTCGCCAGCGGGTTTGGAGCAGTGAGTCCCAAAGCTCCGGCGACCACAGCTGGATTGAGCAATACCACGGACGATAACGCCGAAAACTCCATCATCGCCCAGACTGCGAGGAACAGCATCGCCTTTAAATGGGCGCCACGGCGAGTGAAGTAAAAATAGGCGGGAAAGAAGGCCGCCGCCATGATGAATGGCGCAAAGGAGGGCGGTAGCGCAAATGCGACAACCAAAGAAACCGGCGTGACAGCGAACACATAAATCCCGGCCCCGCCGGAATCGAACTGGCGCTTAAGAAACTTGCCGATCATCGTTCCACCCTTTCCCATATTTTCACGTACTTGCAGAAGACGTGATAGGCGGACAAACAGGAAATTATCAACCCCGGAATCCCGTCTAAAAAACCGAGTTTAAGAAAATACATTTTTACAAAGGTCCCCGCTGGCCGGAGCGTCATGGAGAAATATCCCGCCGTCTCTTTGCTGGCGGCGCGCTCATTTGCGGCTATGTCCGTGAAACTGTTTATCGTCCGCAGATGCTCCGGCACATCGTCGAACGACAGGTGATAGATGTCCCCCTTTAACGCCTCGACCCGCCCGTCCGCCAACAGCCTGTCGTGCGGGTTTTCGCCGCCCCACCGGCCCGTCCCTTTGCGTATGAGCCTCACCTTGCGAGCCGGATACCATCCGCAATGACATATCCACCGGTTGATGTAATAAACGAGCCTTGGTATGGCGTAGGCGTCGGCCTTCGGGTTTTCAAGCGAAAGCAGGATTTCCTCGCGGAGCTTTTTGGAGACGCGTTCGTCCGCGTCGAGGCTTATCGCCCAATCGCCGACAGCCTGATCCAACGCGAAGTTTTTTTGGGCCACATGGCCCGGCCAGTCGTTGTGGATGACCCTTGCGCCCTTTGCCCGGGCCAGCTCGATTGTGCGGTCCGACGAACCGGAATCCACCACCACGATCTCGTCCGCGAAGGAGAGGCTGTCAATGCAGTCAGCTATTTTGTCTTCTTCGTTTTTCGCGATGATGGCCGCTGAGAGTTTATATCGCCTCATCGGGCAGTTTGTCCAGTTTCTTCGCCTCTTCGATGAGCATTATCGGTATGTCGTCTTTCACCTCATAAACCAACATGCAGGCTTTGCATATCAGGCCGTTTCCCTTTTTCGTGAGGATAATGTCGCCCTTGCACTTGGGACAGGCGAGTATATCCAAAAGCTCCTTGTCTAACGGCATGGGCGCGGTCTCCTAAACGATGAATGACGCCATTATAGCCTAATATGATCAAGCTGAATATTTTTAGTTGACTGCGGTCGCATTTTTATATATTTTTTATAACAATGGTTAGGCTTTACCACTATGAAAGTTAAGCTTGGTTTTGGTCCTTTTATACAAATCGGAGGATTGCATGCCTACGGAGATATGGTTGGATGACGTCACTCATCGCGTTGCTACCCTTGATCAAGCCGTAAAACTCAGCGCAGAAATAGTCGTAACAAATGGGCATCCCGTTCAAACAGGGATGTCGTTATATGTTTACGGCAGAAACGATCGAACCCCATACAAGCCCTATCCCGACCAGGCTGGTTACAATGACCTGAACCTTGGACTGGGTTCTTCAATGCAAGGCAAAGAAGTCAGGCTGGTCGCATGTTTGGTTAATTCGGACTCAAATCTTGCCGGATTCGAGGTTTCCATCACAGTCTCAATAGACGGGGCACAGACAGGCAACAAAAGACATATTCTCAGGAACGATGAAGTGGTTTGCTTTTTTAATTCGATATATTTCGCTTAAGGAGAGGAAGAAGATGATTAAGCGATTCTTTGGAATAGCCGCCCTTATCTCCACCCTGTGCGTCGGCGTGAATTGTCATCCGGCATATGCGGAGGACGCATTACCCAAATCGGCGGAAGTAGAAAAACTAAAGGACGCAGTCACTCCTTCATACCCTGCTTTCGCTGTTTTGGATGCCGACACGACTTCTGTTTCAAAACCCACTACGCCCAGAGAAGTCGGAATTAACCTGATAAATGCGGCCAAAGGAGCGAATACAGGCGTCAGCATTGCCCCATATTGGTTATTTGGGCTTGGCCGCGGGATCAGTTTCGATGACTATTTTGGCAAGAAAGATACGATTCCGGACGCTAAGCAAGTCGGACAATCAATAGCGCAAAACCTGGAAATATCCATGGTTACCCGCGATATGGAGGATGACAAGAAATCCAAGGGTATGGGTTTGGGGGTGCGAACATTTTTACTGAAAGGAAGGCCATCGGAAAACGCCATTAGACAAAAAGATTTTGTTCAAACTCTGTTGAATGGAAAAGTTCCCCAAGAATTGCAAGGCGATTTTGGGGATAAATCGCTCAATGACCTCCTGAGTTATAAAACTGACGATCTGAAAAATGCCGGGCTAGATAAAACGCTATCATGTGATCAGATTAAAACAAAGATTAAAGAGCTAAACGACAAAGGAGATTTCAGGGCAAGCGCCAAATACGAGCTTGCCGCAGGAAAATGCGATTCAATCGCTTCGTTTACCACGGAAATACTAAGAATAAGCAAGCTATTATCCAACGAGACGCGAGTTGGATGGATAGTTGAAGTTGGAGCCGCAACCTCCCGCCTGTACGAAGGATCGAATATTAATAAAGGGAAAGGTTATAAAAACGGATATTGGTTGAACGTCACCTATACCACAGAAGACAAATCCGTTGATTTGCTGGCGGTGGCGCGGAAGCTGGACGATATCGAGTCGGGCGAAAGCGCCACAGATATAGGAGCCAGGGTAATCTTCAATAATCCATTCAAAGTCAGCGAGAAGCTTTCCGCCTCGGCTGAATATATGGGCAGATTTACAACAGATAGCGAGACTGCGTCAAAGTACGCCATGATAGTTGAATATAGGATTGATAGCGATGTTTATCTTACCGGCAGTCTTGGGAAAAACTTTGAAAACACCAAATTCAATCCCACATCCAATGACGCCATTATCTCGCTTATTGGGCTTAACTGGGGATTTGGGGATAAGCCAAGCATTACCGTTAACAAAAACTGACAAAGCGGTTCGCTTCTTAATCCGGATTCTGAAATTGAAAGCCTGGAGCCTAACGTATCCTTGCTTTGTGGGAACCCACCGGGGCGCCCCTACAGCGGAACGTCTATCGAAACCGCTGGCTTTATTTTTTGCATCAACGATTGAACGCAAAATTCAATTTCAACTTAGGAATCCGGGTTTAATTCGTCGTCGCTGAAAACCCCTAAATTCTTCTCAGTAAAAGCATATCAAATATCGGCAATCCAATTTTGTCCCCCGAAGCTCGAGGGATCGCAACGGGGCCTGCCCTGAGCGAAGCGAAGGGTTGCGAGAGGGTTTAATTAAAC
>JADGAO010000024.1 GCA_015231995.1 Nitrospinota bacterium
AAAGCGTGCACCGGAAACAGGGAGGAGCGGTTGTGGCCGTTGAGGGATATTCCCGCAGGCGGGCTTTATTCCAACGTGATGGATTTGGCCAGATTTGCCTCCCATATCATGTCAGGTGGCGGCGTGGTTTCCGATGAATCTTTGAGAGAGACTCTCAAGCCTCAAAACGTCGGCGTCCAACTGGATTTCGATTATCGGGTGGGGCTTTCGTGGATGTTAAGCTGGCCGGGTCTGGATTACGCAGGGCCGGTTATCAATCACTCAGGAGCCACCATAGCGCACAGAAGCGTTTTAGCGATCATTCCCGGCCAGAAACTTGGCGTGGTGGTTCTCGCCAACACTGCAAGTGCGCAAGGGTTTGTGAACATGATAGCGGCGGAGACTCTCAAGCTTGCGCTGGAGGTGAAAACGGGGATCAAACCGCCTCGCAAAACAGAAGATCAACCCAAAGAGGTGGAGATTCCTGGCGAGAAGCTAGCGGAATACGCCGGGTACTATGTGGCCGGGCCGCAGATGGCGCATGTCACCTCAAAAGATGGAAGGCTGTACGCGCAGGTGGCTGGGTTGAATGGCAAGGTAGAGCTGATTCCGCGAGAAGGCGGGATTTTCACCGGCGCGTATAAGGCTTTTGGATTTCTTCCCATTTATGTGAAAGAGTTGGAAGGGCTGTCGCTATCCATTGAAAGAGTCAATGGGCGGTCGGCGCTTTTGGCGCATGTAAACGGGGCGCGTTTTTTGATAGGGGAAAAGGTCGAGCCGGTTCCCGTTCCCGGCCCCTGGCTTGCCCGATTGGGGGAATACGAACTGATTAATATCGGGGAAGACTTTCCCGGCGCTCCAAATAAGGCCACACTCTCTTACGAAAACGGCTTTCTTGTTGTAAACTCTGTGTCAGCGTTTCTCGGCGGCGTTTCGGCCAGCGTTCCGATACGCCCGGTTTCGGACACGGAGGCGTTGATTTACGGGCTTGGACGCGGCAGGGGAGAGACGGTGAGGATTATCGAAAGAAATGGGGACGATATCGCCATCGTCTCTGGATACGAGTATAAGAGAAAGAAAAAGAAAGGCTGACATGAGAAAAAAGGGGTTATACAACGTCGCGGTGGTCGGGGCGACCGGCGCCGTGGGCGAGGAGATGATAAAGACGCTGGAACAACGCAAGTTCCCCGTGGCGGATTTTTTGCCGCTTGCGTCGTCACGTTCGAAAGGCCGGAGCGTTAAATTCAACGGCGAGGAATACGATGTCGAGGAGTTGAAAGACAGCTCATTCGAGAATATAGACATCGCCCTATTCTCCGCCGGGGCTTCGAGAAGTCTGGAGTTCGCCCCGCACGCAGTCAAAGCCGGCGCCGTAGTGGTGGACAACTCCAGCGCGTTCCGCATGGATCCTCTGGTGCCTCTCGTTGTCCCGGAGGTCAACCCCCAGGCCATCGCAAGGCACAAAGGGATTATCGCCAATCCGAACTGCTCCACGATACAGATGGTTGTGGCGTTAAAGCCACTGCACGATTTTGCGCGGATAAAAAGGATAGTCGTCAGCACCTACCAGTCCGTGTCGGGCACTGGGAAGAAGGCGATAGAAGAGCTGGATACTCAGACGCGGGACATTTTCAACATGCGGGATGTCGAGGTGAGCGTGTATCCCCACCAGATAGCTTTCAACTGTCTGCCTCAGATAGACGTGTTTCTGGACAACGGGTACACGAAAGAAGAGGTGAAGATGGTCAACGAGACGAAGAAGATAATGGAGGACGACTCCATAAAAGTGACCGCCACTGCCGTTCGTGTGCCTGTATTTTACAGCCATTCGGAATCGGTTAATATAGAGTTCGAGCGGCCCATAAGCCCCGACAAAGCGCGTGAGATACTCTCCAAGTCGGCTGGTGTGGAAGTGCGGGACGAACCGGCGCGGTCGTTTTACCCGCTGGCGATACACGCGGCTGGCAAAGACCCGGTTTATGTCGGCAGGATACGGGCGGACGAGACCATACCGCATGGCCTTAACATGTGGATCGTGTCGGACAACATACGCAAAGGGGCGGCGTTAAACGCAGTGCAGATAGCTGAGCGTTTGATAGCGTAGACTGGCGTATGTGGCGTTTTGTGGGTTTATTCAATTTTACGGTTTTGCTTTAAATTATTCCTCCCCCTTAGCAAGGGGGAGTGGCCGAAGGCCGAGGGGGTTTAATTGCTTATATATAAAGTAAATTAAACATCCCCCCGCCGCCTACGGTGGCGCCCCCTTTTTTAGTAGGGACGTAATTGATATGCCAGCTACGGTCACGCTGAAGGTTACGCAAGGGAAGCTCGCCGGACAGGAGTTTAAATACACTGGCCGGGAAGTCGTCATGATGGGACGCGGGCTGGACTGCAACCCCAGGCTTCCCGACGACGACGCGCACCGCTCCATCTCGCGCAATCACT
Organism: Nitrospinota bacterium; assembly: GCA_015231995.1. Taxonomy (GTDB): domain Bacteria; phylum Nitrospinota_A; class UBA7883; order UBA7883; family JACRLM01; genus JADGAO01. Next base: position 2,425 of record JADGAO010000024.1, read on the forward strand.
GCCTGCTGGACATAAACTCCCCCAACATCCGCATCCGCGACTTTGGGAGCCTCAACGGCACCTTCGTAAACAACGTCAAGATCGGCCAGCGCAAGGCGGGTGAAGTGCGGGACAAAACCGACGTGATGTATTTTCCTGAATACGACCTTAAAGACGGGGACGAGATAAAACTCGGCGACACCGTATTCAAGGTCATCGTTTTCGCTCCGGCGTTTTGCGCCGAATGCTCCGCCGAAATCCCGCCGGAGGATAAGGCGGATTGCAGTATGGGTGGCGATGTTTATCTTTGCCACAACTGCGGGGGCGGGGCCACGCTTGGCAAGACATCCGTTTACAAGCCGCCGGTGAAGGAATGCGCCGAGTGCGGGAACTCCGTCGAGGATGACGTCGAGCCGGGCAGGGCCGGGGACATGATCTGCCACGCCTGCCGGAGCGATCCGATGAGGATCGTCAAATCCATAATAGAGAAGGCCAACTCCGGCGAGGAATCGCTCAGCGGGGTAAAAGGTTATTCCATCCTCCGCGAGTTGGGCCGGGGTGGGATGGGGGCGGTGTACCTTGCCCGCCGCGACGAGACAGGCGACCTTGTGGCCCTGAAGGTCCTGCTTCCGCAGGTGGCGGCCGACGAGAAGGCTCGCGCCATGTTCCTTCGCGAAGCGGACAACGCCCGGGCGTTGAACCATACCAACGTCGTCAGGTTGATAGACACCGGTTATTCCGATGGGGCGTTTTTTTTCACCATGGAATATTGCGACGGCGGGGCCGTGGACGGCTTGATGAAACATAACGGTGGGAAGCTGGAGTTTGAAACCGCCACGAGAATAATTTTGCAGGCGCTTGACGGGTTGGAGAGCATTCATACCGCGGAAATCCCAGGGTTGACGCTGGCCGACGGCAGGGTGGTTTCGGCCAAAGGGCTGGTGCACAGGGATATAAAACCGGCCAACATATTTTTATCCAGCGAAGGGGGAGGGCTCACCCCGAAGATAGCCGATGTCGGGCTTGGCAAGGCGTTCGACGTGGCCGGCCTTAGCGGGCAGACCATGACGGGCACCGCCGCCGGCACGCCCCTGTTCATGCCGCGCCAGCAGGTGATAAACTTCAAGTACGCAAAACCGGATGTGGACGTGTGGGCGATGGCCGCGACGTATTACAACATGCTCACCGGCAAATTCCCGCGCGATTTTGTGAAAGGCAAGGACCCGTGGCAGACGGTTATCCAGACTAAGGCGGTTCCCATAATGGAGAGGAGCGGATCCATCCCGGAAGCTTTGGCCAAAGTCATTGATTCCGCCCTTGTGGATCAGCCGGAGATACGTTTTAAAACCGCAGTTTCCTTGAAACGTGCGATAGAGGAGGTTTTGTGAACGCTAACCTGCGGTATTCTGGATTGTCCGACGTTGGCCGTGTGCGAAAAAGGAACGAAGACTCTTTGAGTGTGGATCCGGTAAGCGGCCTTTTTATCGTGGCCGACGGGATGGGCGGCCACCTCTCCGGCAATGTGGCTTCACGCATCGTGGTGGAGGCTTTGCCGCCTCTCGTATTTTCCAGCCTTGACGGCGTATTGGATATAACAAGCGACGAGGCCGCCGAAAAAGTGTGTGGAGCCATAGCGCGGTTAAGCGAACGGATGCGCGCGGAAAGCGATGGGAAACCCGGTTTTTCAGGCATGGGTTCCACGATGGTCATGGCGCTCGTCAGGAGCGGCGTGGCTCTCGTCGCCCATTTGGGAGATAGCAGGGCGTACATCTTCCGCAACGGCGTTTTGAGGATGCTCACGCGGGATCACTCCGTCGTCCAGTTCCTGTATGACGCTGGCGAAATAACGTATGACGAGATGGAAAAACATCCCGCCAAAAACCAGATCACCCGCTACGTCGGCATGGGCGGCGAAGCGGAGGCGGAAGCGCGCGCATTCCCTTTGACCGGCGGCGACAGGATACTGCTATGCTCCGACGGGCTTACGGGCATGGTGGATGAGCAAAGTATCTCAAAAGCCCTGCTGGCCGAGCCGGACGCGGATTTGGCCTGCAAGAAACTCGTTGCAATGGCGAACGAGTCCGGCGGCAAGGATAACATAACGGTCGTCATACTCGACTGGATGGGAGAGGGTGGAAGCGGCGAAGAGACCGACGACTACAAGACAACTATCATGCTTCCGATCGAAAAAGCCTGAAGGGAGGATGACGGCTGATGACTCTTATCGCGGAATGTTCGGAGTGCGGGGCCAAATACGTAAACGTTCGGCCTGAGCAGGCGGGTAAAACCGCAAAATGCAAGAAGTGCGGCGCTCGTTTCACCGTTAAACCTCACGAACCGGCGGAAGGGGAGGCTCGTCCGGCGTCCGCCAAATCCATAGTCATGGATACGTCACAGCCGAGCCAGCCGTTCTCCACCGTCGCGTTCGGCGAAGATGAAGAGCCGACCCCACCCCCGCCGCCACCGGCGCCCACTGTCGTTTTCGACGTGAAAGAGGCCTCTGCTCCTTCCGCCACGGTAGCTTTCGGAGAGAATGAATCACAACCGCAACCATCGGCCACCGTGGCGTTTAACGGAGACGAATCGCCGTCTCAACCGTCGGCCACCGTTGTCTATGAAGAACATGTTCATGCGTCTCCGGCCACAACTGTTCCGATTCCAGAATCGCCTCCAGCCGAGCCGATGAGCACCGTCCTGGTGGAGCATTCCGGTCCCGCCGAGACAGTTTTTGCACAAGGGGAAGAGTCCGCCCGGCCCGCCGAGTCGGAAGAAGAGGCCGCCGTGCCGCTCGATTGGGCGGATGGCGACGTGATACTTGGTATTTACGAGGTTCGCGGACTGCTTGGCGAAGGCGGCATGGGTAAGGTGTACAAAGCGCATCATCTTGGATGGGACGTGGATATCGCCGTCAAAAGCCCACGACCTCAGGAGATAAGAAAACCTGGCGCGGCGGAAAATTTCGAGAGAGAGGCGGAAACCTGGGTCAACCTCGGGCTTCATCCAAATATCGTCAGTTGTTACTACGTCCGAAGGCTTGGCGGCCTGCCGCGAGTTTTCGCGGAGTTCATAGACGGAGGTTCCCTGCAGGACTGGATCAAGCAGGGCAGGATATCAACCGTTGGCGAAGCGCTGGACGTGGCGATCCAGTTCGCATGGGGGCTTCATTATTCCCACGAGCGTGGGCTGACGCATCAGGACATCAAACCGGCCAACGTGATGATGACCGCTGGCGGCGTGGCTAAAGTGACCGACTTCGGCCTTGCCCGCGCCCGTATCGGAGGCATGACGGATCAGGGAGCCGGGCCTGCGAGCGTAAAGGACGCGCTTGTCACGGCCGGTGGAATGACGCCTGCATATTGTTCGCCGGAACAGGCGGAGCGGGCGCATCTTTCCCCAAAGACGGATATATGGTCGTGGGCCGTCTCCATACTTGAGATGTTCACAGGCGAGGTGACGTGGATGTCCGGGGCCGTAGCAGATTCCGCCCTGGATGAATTCATGTTGAGCGGGGCAAAGGGGAAAAGCCCGGTCGCCATGCCCGCTTCGCTGGCGGAACTCCTTAAGTGGTGCCTTAACAGAGACCCTTCCCAGCGCCCTTCCTCGATGATGGATGTGGCCAACGTGTTACGGGAGATGTACAGGAAAGAGACGGGAATCCCATATCCGCGGATGGAGATAAAACCCGGCAAGGCCGTGGCCGACAACCTCAACAACAGGGCCGTCTCCCTGCTCGACCTTGGGAAAGGCAAAGAGGCCGAAAGGCTCTGGGAAGAGGCTTTGAAGGTCCAGCCGCATCACCCCGAATCCACGTTCAACCTGGGACTGTCCCTCTGGCGCTCAGGCAGGATAGCCGACATGACGGCAATGCGCCGGGTCGAAGAAGCGATGAAATCGCATGTGGAAAATTGGAACCTTCCATATTATCTCGCGCTTATCAACATGGAGAGGGACGATTACGGCTCGGCCGTCTCGACGCTTGCCAGCGTAGGCGATGAAGAGGCCAAAGGGGCGATCGAGCCGATGGCGAAGACGGCGCAGGAGAGACTCGATAAATCCAGACGACTTCTGAAATCCGTGCAGGCTCACGCCAAATCGGCCACCGCCACGGACATTTCCGCCGACGGCAAGTTCATACTCACCGGTGGCGACGATCGCGCCGTCAAGCTGTGGGACGCAAAAAGCGGGGAGTTGATACGCACGTTTTCCGACGCCCATAAGTCGCCGGTGACGAGGGTTTGCCTTTCCGCCGACGGTTCTAAAGCCCTCACCTGCGGGTACAGGGCCGCTATAATGTGGGACACTGCCAAAGGAGAGCCGATAAGGACGTTTGCGTCCGCTCATGAGGGCTGGATATCATCCGCCTGGATTTCCGGGGCGGGCGACAGGGTTCTTACCGCCGGGTGGGACGGCGTTGCGAAGACATGGGAACCGCAAATAGGCGCGCCTTTGGGGAAACTTGCCGATTGCTACGGGTCGGCGTGGCTCTCCAGCGATGGCAGGAGCGTCGTCTCCGGCCATTTGGACAACACCGTCAAGATGTGGAAAGCGGACGGCGGAGCCATTTTACAGACGATTAAAACTCACCCAGGCCCGATGGCCATGAGTTCGGACGACCAATATCTTATCACCTCCGATATGGACAACACTCTTAAGCTGTGGGAGGTTACGACCGGCCGGTTAAAGAAAGTAATGGTTGGTCATACCGAAAGCGTCACCTCCGTCACGTTCACCGGCGATGGAATGCTTGTCCTTTCCTCAAGCTACGATGGTACGGTGAGGTTGTGGGATTCGAGAACGGGTCGGCTTTTACGCACCTTCGAGGGACACGCCGGGCCTGTTTACTGCGTCAGGTGCGACGCCAGCGGCTCCCTCGCCGTTTCCAGCGGATGGGACGGAACGGTAAGGACGTGGAGTTTGGGCGCATCCATGCCGTATCGCGCGCCGATGGCAATTTGCAGGATACAGGCCAGCGAGACTGTTTTGTCCGCCGGCGTTGATTACGAGAACAGGGTCATCGAGGCTCGTGAGGCCCTCAGCCGTGGCGACATGAAAACCGTCATCGGAAAAATCCGCGACGCCCGTTCGCAGAAAGGTTACAGCCGAGGCTCCGAGGCTGTGGAGCTTTGGGGTTCGCTTTACACTCGTTTGCCACGCAAGGGATTGAAAGGCGGATGGGAAGGGGTCGTGATGATGGGCCATGAGGACTCGGTCACATCCGTTTCCATCACGCAGGACGGCGGGCGGATTTTATCCGGCGGGCTGGACAGGACTTTGCGTCTCTGGTCGGCGGCGTCCGGCTCCGCGATAAAAACCCTCAAGGGGCATACCGACAGGGTCAACACCGTGGACATGAGCGGCGATGGCGGGTTGGCTGTTTCCGGTTCCGGCGATTGGACGGTGAGGCTGTGGGACCTGGAGGCTGGCGAGTGCCTTGCGGCGATGGAAGGCCATTCCGGCCCGGTCAACTCCGTTGCGCTTACTGGCGACGGGGCTTTTGCCGTGTCCGGCGGCGGTGACGGCATGGTGATCTTGTGGGGCGTCTCATCGGGCAGGCGGGCCAGGCGCTTCGCGGGACACGCAGGGGCCGTTAACGCGGTCGCAGTCACGCGGGACTGCCGGATGATAATATCCGGCGGCGACGACAAAGACCTGAGGCTCTGGGAAACCGTCACCGGCGATCAGATATGCGTCATGAGCGGCCACCAGCGGCCAGTTCATTGCGTATCGTTCAATCACGACGGCTCTCAGGCCATATCGGGGAGCGCGGATGGGGAGATACGGCTGTGGGACACGGCCACCGCCGCCTGCCTTAAAACCATCAGCGACGGCGAGGACCCCGTCAACTCCATAAGCTTCACATTGGATGGAGCCTATGCCTTTTCGGGTCACGCCTCCGGCTCCGCAAGGCTCTGGGATTTGAAGAGCGGGTCGCTCGTCAGGATTTTCACGGGCCATTCGGCGTCCGTGAACTCCGTTTGCATTTCATGGGATTCGGGGATAGCCATCTCCTGCGGAGCGGATAAGACTGTGAAGACCTGGCAACTGGACTGGGAACTGGACGATTCGGAGAAACCGGCGTGGGACGATAAAGCGGTTCCATACATAATGGAGTTCCTGATGGAGGCAACCCCGTATGTAAGCCAGTTGCCGCATGGGCGAGACCCGTTCGAGAACGAGGTTAAAGGAGCTTTGCAACGCGCAGGCTCCCCGGGGTGGAGCAAAGCGGAGCAGGAACGGCTCGTTTTCACGCTCGGATGCGCCGGACTGGGGTGGCTCAACCCGGAGGAGCTTTCCAAACGGCTTTTTGCGATGGGGCGCGAATTCAAACCGCCTGCCGCCGTGGATAAAACCACATACACCCGGACGAGAAAAGTTGTTGCGGGAATCTTCGACGCGGAGATGGAGGCGAAAGCTTCCGTGATCGTCACAAATGGAGAAGCGCCCGTAAAACCCGTGAAACGGTCGCTGATTGGGAGGTTGTTCGGGCGGTAGGCTGATGAACGCTTCTTAGTGGGAAATATAGGCCAGTATACACGCTACTGTAATTCGCCACGTTTGCGATGGGATGGAAAATGAGATTCGTAAAGCTAAGCGTTCGTAATTGGCGCAATTTTGAAAAGTTCGATATAGGCCTGCAAAATCGCGTTTTTATTGTTGGCCCGAACGCTTCCGGCAAGTCTAACTTTCTTGATGTCTTTCGATTTCTCAGAGATGTCGCCGAAAACGGCCTTAAGAAGGCCGTGGATGATAAACGTGGCGGGGTGTCTAAAATAAGATGTCTATCCGCGCGGCGGTATCCAGATATTGTCATTCACGCTTCTATTCAAGCTGAAGAATTCGAATGGTCTTACGAGATATCTTTCAGTCAGGACAATAATAAAAGACCAACTGTCAAAAATGAAACAGTGAAGCGAGATGGTGTAATTGTCCTGAATCGCCCAAATGACGATGACAAGCAAGACAAGGAAAGACTTACTCAAACTCATCTGGAACAGGTTAATGCGAATAAAGATTTCAGGGAGATTTGGAGTTTTTTCAAGTCAATAAATTATTGGCATATTGTTCCCCAACTGGTAAGGGAGCCGGATCGGTCTGTAGGGAAAATTGACGATCCGTACGGAAGCGATTTCCTGGAGAGGTTCGCGCGTATTTCGGATAGAACTCGTGAGATTAGATTGGGGAAGATTCTGAAGGCTCTTCAAGTGGCGGTTCCCCAGCTCATAGAGCTGGAATTGAAGCGGGATAATCGCGGTGTGCCTCATCTCCATGGAAGGTACGAACATTGGCGGCCACAAGGCGCATGGCAAGGCGAGGATCAGTTCTCAGATGGAACGTTGCGCCTGATTGGGCTTTTGTGGTCTGCGTTTGAGGGGCGAGGGCCATTATTGCTCGAAGAACCGGAGCTTTCATTGCACCCTGCCGTGGTGAGTCGTATACCTCAAATGCTGTATCGCTTGACGCAAAAAGGCGGACGCCAGACTATCATAAGCACGCACTCCAGCGAACTGCTACAGGACGAGGGAATAGCTCCTGACGAGGTGATAATGCTTACCCCCGATCCAGAGGGGGCAAAAGTTGAGAGCGCCAGAATGCAGGCCGATATAATGGCGCTACTCGATGGACAAATGAGCATGGCCGACGCCGTTCTGCCAAAAACAGCCCCCGGAAATGTCCAGCGTCTCTCTTTAATTGAGGATTAAGTGACGACTTCAGTCACTGCCGCAGTTGAAGGGGCGACAGATGAGGCTGTAGTCTTCGCGCTTTGCGAAAATCTTGGTCTTCATTTAGGCGCGTCGTATGTTACGAATGGAAAGGACAGGCTCGATAAAAATATTAAAGGGTACAATAACGCCGCACGGCACAGCCCATGGCTCGTACTGCGCGACTTGGATCACGACGCTGAGTGCGCTCCGCTACTAGTCAAAAACCTACTCCCAAACCCGTCCAGATATATGCGTTTCAGGTTGGCCGTAAGGGAAGTCGAATGCCGGTTGATGGCTGATATCGAAAATTTTGCGGATTATATGGGAATCAGCAAATCAATTCTATCCGATAATCCCGAGGATTTGGATGATCCGAAGGCGTTTCTGATAAATGCGGCTATGAAATCTAAAAAAAGGAAAATTAGAGAGGATGTGCCTCCCAGGGCTAATAGCGGGGCGCGGGTTGGGCCGGGTTATGGGTCGGTGATTTCAGAATTTGCCCAAAAGTACTGGAGGCCTGAAAAGGCGGCGAAAAAAAGTGATAGCCTTAAGCGATGCATAAAAAGACTTCGAGAGTTGAAAAGGAAGATATCCTTATGATTCCAGGCAAGTTGCTTGCATCTTTTATTTTCCTTGTCCTCTCCGCCATTCTCCTGCTTGTTTCCCCATCTTGTCATCACCACGCCAGACACGCCAAAACTCCAGAGCTTGCCACGGGCGACCACTGGGCGGTCATCAACGGCAAAAAGCTGAAGTATCATGTGGCCGGATGCGGGCCGGTTTGCATAGTTCAACCCGGCGGCCCGGGGCTTGACTGGTCGTACATGCGTATGCCGGATTTGGAGAAGTTCCTTACTGTCGTCTATCTCCAGCCTGTCGGTAGCGCGGATTCCGACAGGCTCGCAGGCCCGGCGGATTACACCAAACGCCGGTTCGCGGATGATATCGAGGGCTTGCGCCAATCTCTTGGGCTGGAAAAAATATATCTGATAGGGCATTCCTATGGCGGCATGGTGGCGCAGGTTTACGCCATTGACCACAGCGACAAACTTAACGGGCTTATCCTGCATAGCACGTCGCCCACGACCGGCAAGGGATGGTTTGAAGACGTTGGCGCGAACATGAAATGGTTCGAGAAAGAGCCTTGGTTCCCGACTGCCGCGCAAGCCTTCGCAGACGCGCCGAAGATGAAAACTGATGATGAGTACGCGGAGGGATGGAAAAAAGTCATCGGCCTTTATGTTTACGATTACGGCTCTACGAAGGATAAATACGACCGACTGCTTGGCTCCATGCAGTTCAGCGTCGCCCCGTTCCAGGGATATCTTGCGGAGATGGCGGATTACGATCTGCGTGACAGGTTGGAAAATATCCAGGCTCCCTGTCTCGTAATTGCGGGGCGCAAAGATTTTGTGTTTTCCGTGAAGTATGCGGAAGCTCTCCGTGACGGGATACCCGGCGCCCGGTTGACGGTTCTCGAAAAAAGCGGACATATGGGGCATATTGAGGAGCCAAAGGCATTCAATGCGGCGGTCAAGGAGTTTGTGTCGGGCGGAAAGAAGAAAAGATGATCCGGAATGTTGCGTCACTCGCCCGGCTCTTCACCGGCAAACCGGAGAAGGGTAAGAAGGCTTCCCTCATAGTTCCCCGCCGCCAATCTATCCTTACTTACCTTCTAATCTCCATCGTTCTCTTCGCTTCCGTCCCGGCAATTGCGGTGGAAAAAACCGTTCTTCCCGACCCTGTCACTTTGGGAAAACCGATAAGCCCCCGTTTCTATTTAATGGAAGACAATAAACGAAACATCGGCATAGATGATGCGGGGGATGAAAGGTACGACGGACATTTTATCCTGTCGCAATCCGATTCGCTGGCGCTGGGGCTTTCGAGTTCGGCGTTCTGGGTCCGATTTACCGTGGTCAATTCGTCCGCCCAGACTGCCAGCTGGATTCTGGAGAATGACCATCCATTGTGGGATTTCGTGGAGTTTTACACCAGGGACGAAAGCGGGAGATGGATAACGAAACGTTCTGGCGACCATATTCCCTTCGCCGAACGGGAGATAGCGTACCGCAAATCCACATTCCATGTCACCCTCCCGCCCGGCGCGGAGCGGACTTATTACCTGCGGTTTTACGGCGAGATAATGCAGAGCGCGAAGATCAAGATGACCCTCTGGCCGGCAGACGCGTTCAATAACAGGAATACCACGGAATACATCCTGCTCGGTTTGTATTTCGGCGCAATGGCTGTGATGTTTTTCTACAACCTGTTCCTCTATTATTCCATCGGCGACAGGAACTACCTCTGGTACGTCTTGTACGTCCTTGGCATATCGCTTTCAATGTTCGCCTACAACGGCCTCGCTTTCCAGTACCTATGGCCAGCTTCTCCCTATCTGGCGGATTTTGCCTCCCTGTTGTTCGGTTATATCGCATATGTCTTTATCGCTTTTTTCGGACGCTCCTTTCTGGAGACATACCGCGACTCGCTTTTGCTGGACACGTTGTTCATCCTGGCCGCTATTATTTCTATGGCGGGTATCGCTTTTTGCCTGCTCGGCTGGATGGTTATGGCGATGCGACTGATCTATCTTATGGTGATGGCGGTATCGGTTTTTTACATCATCGCCGGGTTGGTGCGCCTTTTGGATGGGTATCGTCCCGCCCGTTTTTACCTGATCTCATGGTCGGCGGTTGCGGCTGGAATGTTGACTATGGCGTTGAAGGACATGGGCTTCATCCCATACACCGAACTGACGCTATGGGCGCCGCAGATTGGCACATGGCTCGACGTTGTGCTCCTCTCCTTCGCCCTGGCGGACAGGATCAACTGCATCACTGCCGAACGGGAGAACGCCATGGCGGAGGCCGAGCACTTGAGCGAACGCCTGCAATCGGTCATGGACAACACCTTGGCGGTGATTTACATCAAAGACAAAAGCGGCAGGTACATAACGGTAAACAAGCGTTACGAGAAACTTTTCGCCATCGCAAAGGATCGTATAGCCGGTAAATCCGATTACGAGCTCTTTCCCAGGGACGCGGCGGAATCGTTCCGGCGAAACGACGAGTCTGCGCTAAGGACGGGCGAACCTCTGGAAGTGGAAGAGGCGGTTCCGCAGGCGGACGGAATCCACACATATATCTCCATCAAGTTTCCGTTGAGGGATCGCAAAGGGGAAATCTACGCCGTCTGCGGGATATCCACGGACATAACCGAGCGCAAACGGGCCGAGGAGGAACTGAGCAGATTCGTCAATCTTATCCCCGACATGGTATGCATCGCCTCGACCGACGGGTATTTCATCAAGATCAATCCCATGTGGGAGAAGACGCTCGGATACACACAGGAAGAGCTTCTTGCCACCCCTTTTCTCCTCTTCGTCCATCCCGACGACCGGGACGCGACGATGAGGGAGGTGGAGCGGCAGATATCTGGAAAGCCCACCATCGAGTTCGTCAACCGGTATCTCTGCAAAGACGGGGGGTACAAATGGCTCGAATGGATGGCGACGCCGAGTCCCGACGGGAGACTGCTTTTCGCCGCCGCGCGCGACATAACGGAACGCAAACAGTCGCAGGAAGCGTTGCGAAAGAGCGAGGAGCGGCACCGGACAATCCTTCAAACAGCCATGGGCGGCGTATGGGTGGTGGGTTCGCAGGGGCGTCTTCTAGAAGTCAATGATTCCTATTGCCGGATGAGCGGATATAGCGCGCAGGAACTGCTGACGATGCGCATTCCAGACCTAGAGGCGGTTGAATCGCCGGAGGCCACTGCTACGCACATCCAGAAGGTTATGGAAAAAGGCGAGGACCGTTTTGAGTCCAGGCATCGCCGCAAGGACGGGAGCGTATTCGACGTCGAAGTCAGCGTCCAGTACCGGCCTGCAGACGGCGGGCTTCTTGTGGGTTTTATTCAGGACATCACCGAACGCAAGCGGGCTGAAGCCGAAATCGTGTCGACGCGAAACCAGTTGCAGGCCACGCTGGAGGCTATTCCCGACCTGCTGTTCGAGGTTGGGTTGGACGGACGCTATCATGACTATCACGCCTCGCGCTCCGAATTGCTTGCCGATCCTTCTGGATTGTTCATGGGCAAATTGGTTTCCGAAACACTTCCTCCATCAGCGGCCGATACTGTCCTGTCGGCCTTGCAGGAGGCTCACGAAAATGGCCAGTCTTTCGGTAAACAGTTTGAACTGGAACTTCCTCAAGGCAAGTTGTGCTTCGAGCTTTCCGTCGCCCGCAAAACCACCGCCCATGGGCAGGAACCCCGCTTCATCGCGCTGTCGCGCGACATAACCAAGCGCAAACGGGCGGAGGAAGCGTTGATTGCGTCATACGATCACCTTGAGACACAGGTAAGGGAGCGGACGGCGGAGCTTGAAAAGGCCAGGCGTCAGGCGGAGGAAGCGACGAGGCTGAAGGGTCAGTTCATTTTGCTGGTGTCGCACGATATACGCTCTCCGCTCTCTTCCATCATCATGGTTCTTAAATCAATGCTCGATGATATGGCCGATCCGTTAACAGCGCATCACAGGCGATTGACCGACAAGGCTTATGACGTTGCGGTGCGCCTTGTCGAGATGATACAGAAGGTGCTTAACATCAGCCGGATTCAGACGGGAGCCTTGAAGATAAGGCCCGGCTCTTTCGAGGCGGCCTCCTTCTTGAACTATTCGCTTGTGCCTGTCCTGCCCAAAGCGACGGAAAAAGGGATATCAATAAAAACCGAAGCGTCAGGCGGCCTGAAAATCCGCGTGGACGCCGATGTTTTCGCCCAGGTCATCCAGAACCTTGCGGGCAACGCGATAAAGTTCACGCATCCCGGAGGCGTTGTAACGATATCAGCCGCCGAAAGCGGGGCATGGAGCAGGATCACCGTAAGGGACTCCGGGGTCGGAATCAGCGAGAAAGGATTCGCCAACCTTTTTAAACAGGGAGTGGAGTATTCAGGGCTAGGGACGGCTGGCGAAAAGGGGGCCGGTTTGGGGCTGTTGCTGTGCAAAGAGATAGTGGAAGCCCACGGTGGAAGAATAGAAGTGGAGTCGCGGCTTGGCGAAGGGAGCGCTTTCCATGTTTTTCTTCCGGCGGGCAAGTTTACGGCTCTGTTGGTTGACGATCAACCGGCGGCGCTGGAAATAGCCAAAGGCTATCTGAGAAAGATGGGAATGGGCGTCGTGGAGGCTGGCAACGGGCAGGAAGCGATGAAACGAATCGAAGAAATGATCCCAGATATTGTGATAACCGACATTTCCATGCCGGTGATGGACGGGCTGGAGTTGCTGGAGAACATCCGAAGCGGCGAGGGAACCAAGTCCATTCCCGTTATTGTGGCTACATCCAACCGCGACCCGGACAGCCAACGCCGGGCGCATGAACTGGGCGCAGACGGTTTCGTTTTGAAACCAATTTCGGAGAACGACCTTTTGCCGATGGTGAAAAAGCTTTTGGAAAGAGCCAAACCCTTGTAGGTTGATGGATCAAGGCAATCTCACGTTGGAGCGCGGGCGTCCCGCCCGCAAATCCTCATCGCGGCCTCGACGGGCGCGATGAGGAGGATGATGATTGAAAACGAAACGTGTTTATCAAGGCCACTGTATATATCCATTTTCTTCCCACATTAATGAAGCCATTGAGTCTTTATTAATGTGATGCGGCGAGACGCCCACGCTCCCGGCGAAGGATCGTATGCAAAGCTTTTCTTGCTAAGGGGTGGAAGAAGGCGCTTCCTTCACCGCCTGTCTCAACTGCCCGCAGGACGCTAGTATGTCGCCGCCTCTGCTTTCGCGGACGGTGACGGTATGGTGGTTCTTGATCAGCGCACTACGGAACTTTTCAACGCGTTCCGTTGACGGCCTTTCGAACGGCAGGCCGGGGCATGGGTTGTACGGAATCAGGTTTATCTTTGACGGAACCAAGCGCGTGATCTTGCCCAGTTCGGCGGCGTCCGCGTCCGAGTCGTTGAATCCCCCAAGCATGACATACTCGAAGGTTATCCTGCGTCCATGCGGCAGGGGCCATTTTTTAAGCGCGGCCATGAGGGTTTCGATAGGATACTTTTTATTGATGGGCATTATCTGGTTTCTCTTCTCGTTCGTGGGGGCGTTCAGAGATATTGCCAGCTTCACTTTGGAGAAATCGTCCGCAAGCCGCACAATGGCCGGAGCGACTCCCGCCGTCGAGAGTGTTATTTTACGCCCCCCGATCAGGTTCAAGTCCGGCTCGGTAAATATCCGCAAAGCCTTTACAGTAGCGTCATAGTTGTCCAGAGGCTCTCCCATTCCCATCAGCACGATATTGGTCACCCTGCCGCCGGGAACCCTGTTTTTCACCTGGATTAGCTGGTCAACGATTTCCGCTGAGGAAAGGTTGCGCATAAACCCGTTTTTTCCGGTAAGGCAGAACTTGCAGTTAAGCTTGCATCCGACCTGGGTTGAGATGCAGAGCGTCACCCTGTCCGCCCCAGGCATGTAAACGCTTTCGATGGTGTTGCCGTCGTCGAGGCCGAACAGGAATTTTATCGTCCCGTCCACGGAGACATCGCGCTTGACCTCTTTAATCTGCGTCACTATCGCCTTATGCGCGATAGTTTCGCGGAATGATTTTGACAGATCGGTCATCTGGGCGAAATCTGAAACCCCCTTGGTAAAAACCCACGAGCGCACTTGCCTTGCCCTGTAAGGTTTCTCTCCAATCGTCTCCATCCAATCCTCGGCTTCTTGCGCCGTAGCCTGCTTAAAATCCATGGATAAATCCTAACTCCTTGATAGTGAGCGGGGTTTGCCCGCAGTAACATCGCATTTTGTAAGGCAATTACGAAATATGGAAACATGTTATAATTGCCAAGTCCATATTAACCTTATCATAGATGCTGATGAATTTATCATCCTGGGGAACGGGAAGAGCGACTCTTATTCTCGTGGCGCTTCTTGCAGGGCTAACTGCGTCCTGCGCATCGTCTCCGGTTGAAAAGGCTTTCAGCGGAAGTATGTCCAAGGCCGACTCCGCCAAAAGCATAACTGAATACTGCCAAAGTTGCCACTTGCACAGGAATTTCGACGGCGAAAAACATGTGGCGGAAGCCCGGCTCAAATTTAACAAAGACCCATTCAAAACGGCGACCGACTGTCAAACCTGCCACTCTTACAGCACGGATTTTTGGGGCGATGGATTTCGCGCTACATATTATCCCGACGGCAAGCTGACCGGAGAGCCGCAAATTGGCAAAAAATAAAATCCGCATCGGGATAATCGGAGCCGGGGACGGGGCCAACAACCTGCTGGATATTCTGGCGGGGTACCCGGAGACGGAAATCGCCGGGCTTGCCTCCCGCAACATGAAGCGCGAGGCTGTCGCCAAAGCGTCGAAAATGGGAATAAAAATTTTCTCCGACTACCGTGAATTGGCGACGCTTCCCAAACTCGACGCTCTCATAGACGCCACTGGAGCCAAAGAGGTTGACCAGTTCATAAAACGCTCCAAGAAAGTGACTGCGGAGAAAATATCCGGTTACGGCGCCTGGTTCCTGTGGAAGATGGTGGAGAAGCACAAAACACTGACGCAGGAAATGGCCCGCAACATCGGCGAACAGGAAGCCCTTTACAACACCGGCATAATGCTCGCCTCCGCCGCCAACACCGAACAGACGCTCTCCCTGATAATGCAGTCGGCGATCGGGCTTATGGAAATGTCTGCCGGCACGCTGGCCCTCTACGACGAAGAGCATGGCACGATGCAGACGAAGGTCGTCATGGGATTTGAGAAAACCTCCACCGCTCCCGTCAATTTCGAGTGGAAGGTCCGCCCAAAGGGACTGACTAATCATATCCTGTCGAGCGAAAGGCCGACAGTCATCGAGGATATCTCCAAAGAGTCCACGTTCGACACGGCCCCGCTTTTACAGCTTGGGATCCGATCCCTTATCGCCGTACCGCTTAAAGTCGAGGGGAAGATAATGGGCATACTGTATGTGGACGACTTCACGCCAAGAAAGTTCACCGAACGGGAGATCAACACCCTCAACCTGTTGGCCGCCCAGGCCGCCGCCGCCATTGACAAAGCCATTCTGCTCGACAAGGCGGAGACGCTTGCCGTTACCGACGAGCTTACGAAGCTGTACAACCACAGGTATTTCCTGCGCACGCTTGAAAAAGAGATCAAACGCGCCAAACGCTACGGCGACGAGCTTACCCTCCTGATGATAGACGTGGATTACTTCAAGAATTATAACGACACATGGGGGCATCTTAAAGGCAACCTCGTGCTTAAGACGGTGGCGGATATCCTCAGCCATTCCGCCAGGGAGTCGGACATAGTGGCCCGATACGGCGGCGAGGAATTCTCCGTCATAATCTCCAACGCAGAGGAGGGGCAGGCGGCCATTGTGGCCGAAAGGATCAGACAGGAGGTGTACGACCATCCTTTCCCCGGCGAAGAAAAACAGCCCGGCGGAAAGCTTACGATAAGCGTCGGACTCGCCACTTTCCCTTTCGACGGCAACGAGCCCACCCACCTTATAGAATGCGCCGACAAGGCTCTCTACCGCTCCAAAGCCCTCGGACGCAACATCGTGACGGCGTTTCGCAAAACCGCGCACGAACCCGCTCCACGTAAAAAGGCGGGGAGCAGGCGGTAGTTCACTTGCCGCATGGCAGGGGGACATTGCATAATCCATTACCTTCGCAATATTGTCATTCTGGGTGTGCGACCATTGTCATTCTGAACCCTTCGAAGGACTCAGGGTAAACTCCGTGAAGAATCCATCGGAAAGAATATTCTATTATACTTTGATCCTTCGGTCGAAGACTCCCTCAGGATGACAACAACTTGTCATTCTGAGCGCCAGCGAAGAATCTATCTAAAGAACAATTTGTTTGCTGTCCGAGGCGTTCTTGTACATTGCAGGGCGAAGCGAAGGCTCCATTCTTTTCCCTCCCCTTAGAAAGGGGAGGTGGCGCGTTATCGCGCCGGAGGGGTTTAATTAACCCCCCTCTCAACCCTTTGCTTCGCTCAGGGCAGGCTCCATTGCGGTCCCCCTTCCTAAGGGGACAAAGTTTGGTTCAGGGTGTTCTTCACCTCGGACTCTGCAGAAGGGCGGTTCTCGAACCGCCCCTACCGCGAGGACAGCGGGGTGAAGAACACCCCGCCGAGCATTTGGGAAATAGATCGGCTCGATCCCTGATTCTCGCACCGCCGCATCCGTTGGCGTTGCAAAAAGACCGTGGTCGGCGACCACGGGGAATCCGAAATAAGTTGAGTATCCGCATCTCGTTTCTCGTCATGCTCCTTTATTTAACATGCTGGTACGGAGGATAACGCAAATCCTCCGTCCGGGAAACGGCAGGTGAGGGATTTGGAGGACTTGAGCGATTTGAGCGACTTGAGGGATTTGAAAAGGTTGTGTGCGGGGCCATGAGAAATAGTGAATAATGGGAACTTTTATAAATGATATAGCGTCTAAGTGGTGAAACCAAGACGAGGAGCTTAAAGCTGATACTGTTTGCTAATCGGAGCTTTAAGCCACTAAAACAGGCTCATATGATAAATTTTCTAGCGTAGTATCAGGCTATTGGATTGCGACTTGGGAATCTGTCCATCCATTGCAAGGCCGCCAGATGGTTTGAAGAAAAGGAGACTGTTATGAGAATGCTGATGATGCTGGCCCTCATGTTTTGTGGCTTATGTGGTTGTGGCAGACAGCATACGCTTTGCACAAGCTCTGGATGTCAGGACATAGGCGGCTACACAGAAAGCGATGGCTGTATCAATTACCATGATGCAACTGGAAACCCAGTCAAGACTTGCGGTTCTTATACCATAACTGGGCGATAGGCGGATACGTATGAGGAGGCAATGTTTAGAACAGGCCGGCTAGAACAGGCCGGGTAGCCAAGATGACGCTGGTCGCGTATGCTATCAGATGCCATCACAGGTTATAGGACTATGAAACTACCAGAACTTACGGCTAAGAAGGTAAAAGAGCTTAGGAGGCATCTTCTTTCGCGTAGCTTCGCAGTGCCTAAGTTGCAACGAAATTTTGTCTGGGATTCGAGGCGCGCCGCAAAACTTCTTGATAGCATGTACAGAGGTATGCCCATTGGATCTCTGTTTCTGTGGGAGATGGATCGTAAGTCGGCAAATTTGATCCGTCAATCCGCTGAAGTGTTGCCATCCTTCAATCCAATAAATAAAAAGATTTGGTTTGTAATTGACGGGCAACAGCGCCTCTCTGTTATTTACCAAGCGTTCAAAGCGGAGGTTAAAAAGAATGACGCCGGACGCGAGATAGATTTCGGGCGCCTCTGTTTTGTTGTTTCGCCGACAAAGACCAAGGAGAATTCTTCCAGGATTGTTTATCGCAAGCCAGTCGGGTTGGATTCAGTCCCTCTAAACGATATTCTAGATCCAGACTGGAAGGGGAGGATGCCAACTAAAGCTAAGTGGTTTGTGGCGAAAATTAAAGATTGTCGTAAACGCCTACTCGATTACCCGGTACCCGTCGTGATGGTTCGTGCCGCAACTCTTGATGATATCGGAGAGATATTCATTCGCATTAATTCCCAAGGAATGCGCATTACATCGGCGGATCGAGCATTTGCCCGCATTGGCAAGCTTGACGTGCGCGCAATGGCGGACGAACTACGCCATCAAGTCCGCGACCAGGTATTTGCCATTGGGGGGATTGAACCGATCCTTATGGGATTCAATCTTGTAGCAGAAAGACCTCATGCCGATGGTGATCCGCCCAAACTGGATGCTATGGCGCTACGCTGGTCCAAACGCATCGATAAAGACGAGCATGAGAAGGAAAAATTCCGAAAGCTCTGGTATATATATCAGACTGCGTTTCTATCGGCCGTCAACTACCTGCATAACAGATTTCCTGTACACGACGAGTCATATCTGCCTTCAGTCAACATGTTGGCGACTCTCGCAGTCTTCTTTTTTCATCATCCCAGCCAGCCCGATAAATATCAGGCTTCAGAGATACGTAAGTGGTTTTGGGCGACCGGCGTGGCCCAACGTTATAGCGGCAGAGGCTACCACCGCAACATTGTAGCCGACGCAAAAATGTTCGAGGCTCTGGCTCATGGCAAAAGGAGGCGCTTTGTATTCCCTGATCTTCTTGATCCAGTTATAGACATTCAAGCGGCCGAGTACGCTTCGCACTCAGGGCGCACACGCGCATTTTTCTGTTTGCTTTTGCATCTGGAGCCTCGGTATCTTGACAATGGTGAACCCATTTTTCTGCAAAACGTTTTGGGACATTCAGAACGGAAACACCGACATCATATTTTCCCTCAGGCGCAGATGAGTAAACATTTCAAGTCTCGAATATACAACCGCCTGTGTAACATTTGCTTTCTAGTTGCTAGTGACAATCAGAAGATTGGAATGCAATTACCACGTAGTTATTTGACTCAGTACCGTGAGGCGGGGCACAGGCAGTTCAAGGGCGTGATGAGGAGTCATCTTATCCCTGTTGGAGATGACAGCGGGATATGGGAAAAAGGAATCGTCTCGGCCTTTAATAAATTCCAGAAGCAAAGGCTCAAGTTGATATGCGCGGAATTTGAGAAAGTAGCCGGAATCAAACTATTTAGGAAAAACTAATCGAAGTAACTCTACAGCTTGAGCAATCAACAAGCTCAGCCCTCAGCTCGTATAAAACTTTCTGAATCAAGCTTATTTAGACCTGCCAATCTGCCGATGGTATAATTGTAAAGGACGTAATACGCCCTAGGTTTATCTTTACGAAGGAATTGAGCCATGGTGCAATCGGTTGGGATGCAACAAGTACTGCAGTACTCCAACGTGCCTGAACGCGTCCAGCACGCCATTCAGGGACAGACGGAGGATCTGACCCGCGCCTTCAACAAGGAGATGGAGAAGGCCGCCGACACTCAGCTTACCCAAACCCACGAAACCAAAGGCGTCGAGGAGGCTCTCATCCGCGATACCGACCAGAGAAAGCCCAAGCATTACGCCCGCCATCTTCCCGCCCCGAAGCAAGAAGAGGAAGAAAAGGAGGAGGCTCCTCCCGCCCCGCCTCCGGCGGAATCCGGCCACGGTCTGAACATAAACGTCGTGGCGTAACGCCACGCTCGGCCTGCCACCATACACATATTATGAACAATTGGTTTATATTCCAACTGGCGATTGACGCTGTATTGCTGATAGCTGTCGCGCTTCTGGCGCTTCGGGAAGGAAAAACCGGGGCTGACGCCGAAAATCCTCCGTCTCCTGCGCCGCCGCTGAATCTGGTTGAGATGGAGGCGCTTACCGAGGAGCTTGCGAAACTTGTCGCCAGGGCGGAGAAAGCCGCC
>JADGAO010000250.1 GCA_015231995.1 Nitrospinota bacterium
AAGCTCCGCAAAACAAAGAGTCCGGTTTCGATCCATCCGTAGGACGCCAGGACCCGTCCACTGGAATCGCAGGGGCGTTGTTCATGCTGGCGCTCATCGCCACATACGCCCTGTTCAAAACACACGCGCTTAAAAACGGCGGGCCGCCTCTTACCGACTGCCTGGCGTTTTTCCCCAAAGGCGCAAGGTTCGCGGTAATCAATCGTGAATATTTCGACATCATGGGCGTCGTGTTCGCCGGATTCCTCTTCATGGTCACGTGGGAGTTTTCGCTGAACCGCAATGAGAGGATGTCGGTTCTGCTGATGGGGCTTTTCGGGGTGACTGCGGCAGTCGTAGCCCTCGGACGCGGCTCAAGGCGCACGGACCCGGAGGTATCGAGATATCTTGGATGGGACTGGACAGGTTTTGAAATTGCGCTGGCGTTTGTCTGCGTCGGACTTTGTCTGCTATGGGCGTTGAGGCTGGTCACTCGCGGGGCGCCACGCCCTGTCCAACCTGCGATTCGGGCGTTGAAAACCGGGTTTGCGCGATGGTCGGCGGGTTTGCTCTTCTTCACGCTGGTCATAATAATTTTCACCACACACCCGTTTTATAAAACCGGCTATTACGAGAACTGGCGGATAACCGTCTCCTATCTCTACCTCGTCTATCTCCTTGCCGGACTGCCTTACGCCTTCGTCACCAACTGGCTTCGCAAAAGCATGGCAGAGGACAGGAGAGACGCCGGGTTCATGATCCTGCTAATCCTGCGCGCCGCGTTACGGAGAGTAACTGGGGGCGACGCCAAACGGCTTTCCACAGTCGTAAGAAACAGGGCCACGCTTGCGGTTCTGCGCGATTTGGGGGTGAAGTTTTTTTTCGTCCCGTTGATGGTCACTTTCATTTTCACGGAGTGCGGCGGGTTCTTCCGCAATTTCCCGCCACTGCTTGGATCGCTGGCCGATTTCTACTCGAATCCATCCCTCTTCTTCGAGGGCGCCTTCATCCCCGGCAAACCCAACCGGCTGAGCGCGATGTTCAACCAGTTTTACTTCAGCGCGTTTCACGGCATTTTCGTGATGGACGTGGGGTTGAGCCTTGTCGGTTACATCTGCACGGCAAGATGGCTCGACAACAAATCCAAAAGCGTCGACCCCACGTTGTCGGGATGGATGATCGCGCTGATCTGTTATCCGCCGTTCAACGGCGTCACCACCGGTTACATGCCGTACAGCCGCTCGTTTGGCGACATGCCATACCTTGCGTTCACGCAGTATGGCGTGCTGGACACGACGACGGCGCTTGCCCTCACCGACGCGCTGGATGTGACGCTCAAAATCATCACACTGGCCGCGTTCACCATATACGTCTGGGCGACGATGTCGTTCGGCCTGCGGTTCTCCAACCTGACGAACCGGGGGATAATCACGCGCGGTCCATACGCATGGATACGCCATCCGGCGTACGTGTCGAAAAATATCGCGTGGTGGGCGGAGAACGTCCGCAACTTCTCGAGCCTGTGGCAGATAATATTCATGGCCGCGTGGAACTACGTTTATTACCTGCGGGCCATCACAGAAGAGCGTCATCTCATGCGAGACCCGGACTACCGGGCGTACCGCGAAAAAGTGAACCACCGGTTTATCCCCGGCGTATTCTGATATATTGAACGCATGAGCGTATGGATACAGTTTATGGCCGGCGACATGCTGGTGTTTTTCGTGTGCGCGGGGCTTTTGGGCGCCTACCACATTTACTTGCGGATAAGACTCCGGAGGAACCCTTCGTTCACCATCCAGGCGGTTAATTTCAAGGCCCGCGCCCAATGGGTTGAAGGCGTTATGGGCGACCGAACAAAAGACGTGCTGGCAATCCAGACCCTTCGCAACTCCACAATGGCCGCAACGCTGATGGCGTCAACGGCTGTCCTGCTTATCATCGGCGTGCTGACGTTGAGCGGGCAGGGGGAAAAACTGAGCGGCACATGGCATGTGCTAAACTTTTTCGGAGACACACGCGCCGAGCTTTGGGTGATAAAACTGCTTGCGTTGATGGCCGATTTTTTCGTGGCGTTTTTCAGTTTTTCGATGTCGGTGCGCCTGTTTAACCATGTCGGCTACATGATTAACACCCCCATTTCGCCCCGGCACGTGGCGATGTATCTCAACAAAGCCGGGTCGTATTACAGCGTGGGGATGCGTGCCTATTATTTCTCCGTGCCGCTGGTGTTCTGGCTGTTCGGGCCACTATTGATGCTGGCGTCCACCGTCGCGCTCATCGTGATCCTGTACAACATAGACCGCGCGCCCTCGTTTTTGTCCGAAGATTTCAAGGATAGCAACGGGGCGTAGGGGCGGGGCGCGAACCGCCCTTTTTAATGAGATATTGTATAAGCCAACGATTTCCATATTTTGTCATCCTGAGGAAGTTCCTCTTTTGTCATCCTGAGGGAGCGATAGCGACCGAAGGATCAAAGTAGAACAAAATGTTCTTTCGATAGATTCTTCACTTCACTGCGCTCGTTCAGAATGACAAACCCTGATAGATTCTTCACGGAGTTTACCCTGAGTCCGAATTCCGAAGTTGAAAACGCTTTGGCTCCTGATTGCTTTGTTTTTCATTGAGTTCTTCACTTCGCTACGCGGAGTTTACCCTGAGTCTTTCGAAGGGTTCAGAATGACAATTTCGCTCAGAATGACAATATTGCGGAATTGATGGATATGCAAAGCTCTCGATGGCAATGAGAGCTCACAAACAAAAAGGGCCTGCGCCGTATGGCGCAGGCCCCGAAAGAACCGGAAAGAAAGGCTTGTTTAGAAGCCGCAGAACAAGAGGACGGTGATCTGGCTGTCCTTGCTCCTGCCGTCGCCAGAGTACGCGGTGTACTCGGGGCTGAGGCGGATGTTCTGAGCGATGTTCCAGTACAGGCCGACAGTCGTGGCGTCCGTGACTTTGTCTTTGGAGCCGCTCTTGTCGGTGTAGCTGGACTGCGCAAGCTGAACGCCAACAGACTTCGTGATGCCAAGCTCGGCAAGAGCCGAGAAGCCGCCGCCCTTTTTCTGGGAGACATCCGAAGCGGATATGTCAACATACTGAGCCTGGACTTCGAGGGTCATGCCGCCGACTTCGCCCTGAGCCTGAGCGTCAACACCGAAAGACTCGGTTTTGACTTCCTGGAGGGTGGAGCCTTCGTTGGCGCCGAGGGTGCCGCAGTTGACGCATTTGGTTTTGCCGGCATAGCCGAACACGCCGATCATGGCGTCAAACCCGCCGAGGGAGGGCGTGAAAGCCGCGCGGTAGCTGTTGGACAGGTCAAACCCGGTGTCCGGGTTGCCAATGGCGGGGCCCCAGAGGCCCAAGGAGGCGAAGAACATGGAAGAACCAGCGTACACGGTGAGGCCAGTGGCTTCGCCGTCAAACGCGGTCTTCTGGGCGATCGAGGTCTCACCCCTGTGCTCGAAAGAGCGGTTCGGGCGGAAAACGCCAGTGTTGAACGGCTCCATCGCCCACGCCGGACCAGCCGCGTCGGTGTGGAACGGCACAAGGCCGACCTTCACGCCGCCGAAATCGCCGACGAACACGACC
This sequence comes from Nitrospinota bacterium, assembly GCA_015231995.1. GTDB lineage: Bacteria > Nitrospinota_A > UBA7883 > UBA7883 > JACRLM01 > JADGAO01. The sequence continues at coordinate 3,568 of JADGAO010000250.1, forward strand.
TTACCGGAAAGAGCATCGGCGCCTTCAAAGGCGTAACCGACGTTCTTGCCAGCGCGGCCAGCCGCCCAAATGGCGAACTCGTCCGGGAACTGCCACTCGCCGCGCTCGGTGCCTTTTTTCTCAGGCGTGCTGGCGGTTTTGTTGGTGGCCGTCTGGTAGCGGTATTTCAAGATCGCAGCAATCGGCAAGTTAGCGGGAAGAGAAAGGTTGTCGTCTTCGATCAACGCCGAGGCGCTGTCGGTGTAGCCACCCATTTTGAACGCGCGTCCGAAAGCGTTAAGCTTCGGGATGTGCTGGAAGTGGCAAGCAAGACAGGGCAGGTTCATCTGCCTGGCGAAAGCCGGGATCGCCGAACCCTCTTTCGGCGTCGCGACCACGCCGATCATGGCGATAGCCACGATCAACACGGGAGCAAAAAATTTCCTCATCGTAAAGTAGCCTCCTAAAAAGTTAACTCAAGCGCTTAAGATAACGATTCCGCAACATTAACAGCGTCCGTCCGCCTAAAAATTACAAGTAATTAGACAGAGGGGCGCTCCCCTCTAGCGGAATCACCCGTTATTTCTATAATAATCAGCCGGTAATGTCAAGTTTTAAAAAATAATGGATTCTTAAATTATTGGGCCGCGCGAAGCGTCGAACCGGGGAGAGCGTGGGAGTTACTTCTTCGCTTACGCTCATCAGAACAAGATATGGCGACCATTGTCATTCTGAACGTGCGATCATTGTCATTCTGAGCAACGTGAAGAATCTATCTAAAGAACAATTTGTTCTACTTTGATCCTTCGGTCGAGTACTCCCTCAGCAACCGTGTTAAATGTCAAACGGCAACCGCATAAATCTCCCTTTT
>JADGAO010000251.1 GCA_015231995.1 Nitrospinota bacterium
TATTCAGCTTTTCGGACATGACCCGTCCCGAAACCGGAGCCTCGTCCGGCTCGCATTTAAGGAATAATAGGGCCATAAGGGCATATTCGAACTTGGCTGAGAATTTCATTTGTCCATTATCCTTTTCCGGTTTTTCTAATCATACCAATTCCGCTAGGAATTAGCAAGCATTCATCTTATTGATAAATAAGATTTTTCAAAATTTTCCCAAAATAATCTTGACTGGACACACGATTTTCATATAACCTACATTTCATATCAAGTTCATCGGAATTATAGTTTAGGAGGTATTTATGTCTGCGTCTGCGGCTTCTACTTTTCAGAAATCTTTGCCTGGCTCTGAAGATCTCGCCTATTTAGTAGACAACCTGCATTTCGGGCAAAAAGTGGAACGCGCCAAACAGTTGCTCCGCTGGGCGTTCGACAACTACGGAGACAACGCTGTGGTGGCAAACAGCCTCGGCAAGGATTCCATGGTCATCTGGGACTTGGCCAAAAGGGTGAACCCGAACGTGAAAGGGTTTATCGTCACCACTTACTACAAGCCCGCCGAGACCATCGAGTTCATGAACAACCTGGTCAACGATAATCCCAACCTTAAAGTTTACGGCTCCGCCCACAAGGTGGACGACCTGTATAAAACCGATCCCGATAAATGTTGCCAAATATTGAAAGTCGAACCTGTCCGCCAGGCCGTCGAAGAGCTTAACGTCTCCTGCTGGATAACAGGCCTGCGATGCACCGAGGGCAGGACAAGGACGGATTTCAAGGAAATAGAAGAGCGTGACGAAGGGCTGATAAAGCTCAACCCGATCCTTCTCTTCAAAGAGAGAGAGGTATGGCAGTATCTGGCGTTGTTCCAGGTTCCGGTCAACCCTCTTTATGCGGAAGGGTATCGCTCGCTCGGTTGCGCCCCTTGCACGAGCATAACCACGGAAGACAACGAACGTGCTGGCAGATGGCTCAATTCCTCCAAGTGCGGCGGGGAATGCGGCATCCACACCCAGCCATTGAAAGATGTAAAGACCGCTAACGTTTGACCTTTGAAAGAGGTGTTTGGAAGTGATTGATCCGGGACTTATCGCGGCAGGTTTTACCGTCGGCTTCCTTGTGGGGCTGACGGGAATCGGGGGCGGCTCCCTGATGACGCCGGCGTTGATATTCTTCGCCGGGGTCAAACCCTCTGTGGCGGTGGGGACGGACCTGCTTTACTCGTTCATAACCAAGTCCGCCGGATCGGTCGCCCACATGCGGCAGGGCACCGCCCATAAAAAGACGGTGTTACTGCTTTTGACGGGAAGCGTTCCCGGCTCGATAATCGCGGGAATCCTCTACACCAGGGCCAAGGCCGTGATGGGGGAGTCGCTGGAGCATTTAATCCTAAAGGCTCTCGGCGCCGCCCTGCTGACGATGGCGGTAGTGCTGATCGTCGGCGCGTTCCGGGCGGCCCCGTTGAGGCAGGACGCCGAGGAAAACCTGGAGAGTGGCTCTTTATTTCTGCCCTTCGCTGGTTTCGTTGTCGGTTTTCTCATGGTGTTCACATCCGTGGGAAGCGGGACGCTTATAACGGCGGCTCTTTTCGCGCTTCGCCCGTGGCTGGGAGCGTCGCGGATAGTGGGGACGGACATCCTTCACGCCGCAGTCCTCATCCCTGTGGCGGCCGTGGGGCATATTACATCCGGCTCGGTGGATTACATGATGGCGGCAAACCTTGTCATCGGCTCCATTCCTGCTGTGCTTTTGGGAAGCAGGTTTTCGGTCGTGATGCCGGAGAGGGCGTTGAGGACTATTGTCGCCAGCGTGCTGGCCCTTGCAGGGCTAAAACTTGTTTAGAGTTGTAAAGCGGAGGCGGGCCGTCGCAAAGCTTGCGGCTCCCCTGACAGTTCCAGTCGTCGCGTTGATATATAGCTCCGCCAGGTTTGCGCCCGTTGGAAATATCCGCGATATGGGATTCGTCGCCGCGCGGTTGCTCCCCGTTGCGGCTTTAGGGGGATAAGGCGAGCAGAGCCGGCCCGCCCGCTTTTTCGACAAAATGGGCTTCGCTTTGAAAAAGCCCGGAAAAGGAGAATTCGATAATGACCGTGACTTTAACGCAGACCGGCGATAAAACCGCCCCCGCCTGGCTGGACGATTTCAGGGAGTCGGTGGAAAAACGGGTCGGCGGCCTGATCACCGAAGAGCAGTTCAAGGGCGAACGCCTCAAATACGGAATCTACGCCCAGCGGCAGTTGGGTTACCACCTCGTCCGCACGAAAATCCTTGCCGGCAGGTTGAGCGCACCGGCTTTCAATGCGCTGGCGGACGCGGCGGACAGATACGGCGACGGCGGAGTGCACCTGACCAGCAGGCATGACGCGCAGTTCTACTACGTCAAGCTCGAGAGCCTCCCGGACATTCTGGAAGCCCTTCATCAGGCGGGGATCACGACGGAAGGAGCCAGCGGCAACACACTGCGTAACATGACGCACTGCGACTATTCCGGGGCGTGCGCCAAAGAGATCGCGGAGGTAGCCCCGTTGACGGAGGCTGTGTCGCGTTATTTCCTCGGCCATCCGCTGTCTCGCGGCCTGCCACGGAAAATAAAAATAACATTCTCCGGTTGCTCGGACGATTGCGCCTCTGCGTTTACGGAAGACCTCGGTTTCATCGCCGTCAAGAAGACTGTCAACGGCGTGGATAAAACCGGTTTCCGCCTTCTGGTCGGCGGCGGGCAGGGGCCTGTTCCGAGGCTTGGACGGCAACTTGAGGAGTTCGTCGAGCCGGAGCGGATCAACAGGGTGATACTTGCGATCCTCACGCTGTTCAACAAATACGGCCCCAGGGCCAACAGGAGCAGGGCGAGGATAAAGTTCTATATCGAAAGCGTCGGGTTCGAAAAATTCAAACAGCAGTATATCGAAGAGCTCAACGCGCTCGGAGACGTGGCTCCGTTCAACCTTCCTGACCTGCGTCCGAAAGCGGTCACGGGAGAGACGATCCACGCAAAGGTTCCGTCGGGCGACCTTTCGTCGGCGCAATTGCGCCTGATCGGAGAGCTTGTGTCGGAACATCCCGGCGTGGAGGCGAAGATCACAAAGACTTGCGACCTGTTGTTCAGCGGGATTCCGAAAAGCGCCGAAGAAAAATTCAAAAACGAGCTTACGTTCATCGGCCTTCTTGCGTCAAAACGCGATTGCGGCGCGTGCGTTTTCGCCTGCAGAGGGGCATCGTCGTGCAGTGAAGGGATCACCAACACGCAAGCGCTTTCCAAAGAGATATGGAAACTTGCGGTGGACACGGTTGGGGAGACAGAGCCGGGAATGACCATTACGGCGGACGGATGCACCAACGCTTGCGTGCGCCATCACACGGCGGACGTGGGTTTGCAGGGCGCGGCCAAAAGGATCAACGGGCAACTGGTTCCACATTACCAGTTCTACATCGGCGGGACGCCCAAGGGCGAGAACCCCGCGTTTAGCGTGGCTCTCCTTAAAGTTCCGGCGAAACGAACCCCGGAGGCGCTCGCTTATTTGCTGAACCTTATCAAGACCGAAAGGAAACAAGGCGAAACCACGCGACAGCTTGCGGAGCGCAAGGGCGCGGGGTTTTTCGTGAAGGAGTTGTCCAGATTCGCCAGCGTTCCCACATATGAGGAAAACCCCGGTTTCTACCGCGATTACGGAATGGATCACGATTTCACGCTTGAAGACGTGCGTCCGGGCGAGTGCGCCGGGGCCGCGCAGGACATGATAGACGGCTACTTTACGGATGCGCGCACATGCCTGCTCCAGGCCAAAGTCGAATTTTCCGATAACGGAAACGGTAACACGGCGGCCTTCGTGCGCAAAGCCGTCGGCAACGTCGCCAGGGCTTTGCTCTCGTCGGTCGGGCTTAACCCGCCCGACGGCGATGATGAGGCCATCCGGGATTTCACCACACGTTTCGTGGCGCGTGGCCTGGTTTCCGACGAGCGGTTGAAGGTCTTGACGTCAACAGGCCCCGGGGCGCCGGATATGGCGGCTCTTCTGAAAGCTGGCGAAGGTTTCCTTGAGGAAGTTTACGCCGCGTCGCAGAAACTCTCCGGCAAATCCGCAGTCGCCAAGGAAGAGGCGGTTCCGGGTGTGCTCGATCTTAGCGGCGTAAAATGCCCGTTCAACTATGTGAAGGTCAAGCTGGCCCTCGAAGGACTTTCGCAGGGAACGAAGCTTTCGGTGATACTCGACGACGGCTCGCCGATCCGCAACGTTCCGGCGAGCCTTTCCAACGACGGGCACAAGGTGGTTTCCATTGACGCGCATGAAGGCGGCAGGTTCCTGCTGACGGTGGAGAAGGCGTGACCGTAGTTTTCTGAATGTTCCCACATGGGGCGGGTTTCAAACCCGCCCTTTTTTTTTATCGCTGTCCGAGGTGTTCTTCACCTCGGACTC
>JADGAO010000252.1 GCA_015231995.1 Nitrospinota bacterium
CCCGTGGCGCCGCCTGCGCCCGCTTCATCGGCGACCCCGGCTTTCACTTAATTGAACGTGACCGCCAAAACCGCCTCATCGTAATCCAGCCCGTCGCTTACATGAAGCATCATGAGGATTGATTGAGGGGAGGCCAGCCAGTTGTAGAGATAGGCCGTTACGGAGTAGGGGTTTGTAAGCTCCACCTCCGTCGGGATGGTCACCGGACTCATGATCTTCCACGAATACGAGAGCGGATGGCCGTCTATGTCGTAGCTTTCCGACGCGCTCAAGGCCGCCACGTCCGTGGCCGACGAAGCGGTCCGCGCCACCGCCACCGGCGGATGGTTGCCTCCGTAACCGAGCACGTTTATCCTTAATGTCTCCACCTGGCTGGTCATGTCCAGCGGGGCCGGCGTCGTGGTCACGGCGGGCGTGACTTTCTCGGTGACGCTGAGCGTCACGGTGTAATATCCGCCCTTGTCGACGTACAGCGTGGCGCCGGATGTGGTGGACGTGAGAGTCGCGTTTTCGAGGCAACTTGTGGTCGTCACGGCGGCGGTGTTCGTTATCCCGAATCCGGCGGAACTGCACCTCGGCTTCTCGGTAAGCGCCCAGGCGTATGTCAGTGTGCCGTTCCTGTGGCCGTAGCTTTTTGTCCCGTCCAGGGTTATGTATGAGCGGACTGCGGCCTGGGACGGGGCGGTTATAACGGCTACCGGGTTCTGTGGGTCTTTCTTAGGGTCCAAAGCGTTGGTGACCTGCTGATCCAGGCCGCACGCGCCCGACGCCATCAACACGGGAACAATTACAGCAATCCTCGCAAACGCCCGCAAACGCCCGGCGACGCCAGAACCTTGCAGGCTAAACAATTTTCCGATCAAAACCATTCCATTCTCCATTAACCGTTAACCGAAACCTCGCGCCCCATGGTGAAAAGGAGGAGCTTGTCCGGTGGCGATGCGTCCTGGACTGCCGCTAGTGGAACCGCGGCCTGGTTCCCAAGCTCGGCCATGCGTGACTTCAACTGCGGGTTTTTGCTTATGGCGAAACTGATTCCGGTAACTTTCCGTTTCTCCTTTGTGTATTCGATAGCGACGGAAATATCCGAAAGCCTGTTTATTTCAACAACCGGCTCTTTAATGACCCTGCGGTTAAGGCTCTTAAACGTCGGATATTCGTTTTTCTCCAGTCCCATCAATTCGCGGAATTTCGCCAGTTCCATAACCGGCGTCCGGCTTGCCGACATATAGTCGGTGCAGATATTGTATATGATGATGGAATATTTGCTGGAGAATAAATTAAGCGTCTGCAGATTAAAGAGCGCGAACATTTTAGGGTTATAAAACTTCTCCTTCATGAACTCGCTGTAGTCGTATTCTACAATCCCGTTCTTAACGGCGATCCCGGCGAGCATGGAAGCCATGCCACGTTCCCGGAAGCCCTCTTTGGACAAGATGTCCCAGGAGACTTTGGCGTCTACTAACCCTTCGAGCATCTTCTCGAAATGGCCGTCGCCTCCGTTGCGCGGATAACCAAGATACATAGCCAGTTCGGAAAGCGGGATTCGATGTTTTATCACAGCCGGGTTTGGGATTTCTCGATAAGCGTTCCGAAGCAGGAAGAGCCATGCCTTATGCTGGACAAGGGAGAGTTTATTGGTTATCTGTATCGAGGAGACTTGTGTCCCAATCCGCCTGTCGCCTTTTTTCGCCGATCTCTTCGCTTTCATCATTCCACTTAAATAATTTTTTAATGATACGATACAATGGTGTACAATGTCAATCTTGCTCGTACACCTTTAGTTTTTGCTCTGAGGGTTTAATGGACGACCCTGGCCTGGTCCGTTGGAGAGGTAGTCAGGAGTACTGGGAGAAGCTTGCGGATATATATTCCGGCAAGTTCAGGGAAAACCCGCGTTCATACGTTTTCGTGCCGCTGGCCGACGCGCTTTACCACGCTGGCATGGCTTCAAAAGCTGTGGAGACGCTGGAGATGGGGCTGGCCATCCTGCCGAGCAACAGGGCGGGGATGGTTCTTCTGGCGCGTCTCCGAAAAGAAGCTGGCGACAACGCGGGGGCCAAGGCACTGCTACTGGACATCGTAAACCGCTGGCCGGACAACACGGCGGCGGTCACAATGTTGTGCGGGATTTACGCGGAAGAAGGTTTATTCGCCGAAGCCAAAAGGCTTGCGTCCGTTTTGCTGGATTATTTCCCCGACTCAAAACAGGTCGCAAGGCTCTGCGGCAAATACTCGGCCCTCGCAGAAGAACATCGGGAGCCTTTCCAAGTCACGGCCTCGCAACCTTCATACACACAGCCCGAACCGGAGCCGGATTTGGAGCTGGAACTGGCGGAACTGGATATAGAACAGGCTGACGAAGGATATACGGATAAATCCGCCGTATCGCATGAGAATACAGCGGGCGTGGAAGAAGCGCCGGCGATCGTTCAATCTGGCGCGACTATTGATGATCAGGCGGATGTGTTGTACGAGCCTCCAGGCGAAGAGACAAATGGGACGCAATCCCAAAAACACGAAGGGCGGACACGCTCAAACGCAGAGATGGAAAGGCAACTTACCCTCGTAAAACTTGAGAGCATTCTGTCGAGAGTCTCCAGGCTGAGGAAATGATCGAAAGGGAAACTATGGGCAAAAGGGTTTTAGTGATTCACGGGCCGAACCTGAATATGCTTGGAAAAAGAGAGCCGTCCATCTACGGAGACAAGGACCTGAACGGGATCAACTCCATGATCGAGGAGAAGGCGCGGGAACTGGGCTTGACCGTCACCATTCGCCAATCGAACCATGAGGGGGAGATAGTGGAGATCATCCACTCGGCTCCGTCCGTGGCCGACGTGGTTATTATCAATCCCGGCGCGTACACTCACACTTCCATCGCCATCCGGGACGCTTTTCTCTGCGTCAACCTGCCGGTCATCGAGACGCATCTTTCCAACATCCACAAGCGCGAGCAGTTCCGGCGGCATTCGTACATAGCGGACATCGCCGTGGGGTCGGTGATGGGTTTCGGCCCGAAAAGTTACGAGCTGGCTTTGACGGCGGCGGCTTCTCTTTAGTTGTAGGGGCGACCCGGTGGGTAGCCCCTACAACATGCGGCGCTAACATTGATATGATATTTTATTTGTGAGCGCGTTCATGTTGTTTACGCGAAGTTTAATTTTAATGCGATTGCCTTGGGGAGTTTAATAAGATGATTGACTCGCCATCCTCTATGGCCCCGGCTTATGAGGCCCGCGTGGAGTGGGCGAAGGGGCGCATGGAAAGCCTGGGGGTGGATTGCGCGCTCATCACGAATCTTCCGAACGTGCGTTACCTCTCCGGTTTTTCCGGCACGTCCGGCTCCATACTTTTCATCGGGGGCGAAAGTTTTTTTCTCACCGATTTCCGCTACACCTCCCAGGCGGAAAAAGAGGCGCCAAACCACAAGATAGTCGAATATAAGGAATTTAACGACTCCCTCTCCAACCTACTGCTGGCCAACGGCTGTGCGAGGATGGGGTTCGAGACGGAGCGGATGACGCATCACAAGGCGATGGAGCTTGAGTCGAAACTCGATTTCATAAAGATGGTTCCGCTCAAGGGGTTCATCGAGGAACGGCGGCTGGTGAAAGACGAGCCGGAAATAGAGGCGATGGCCGCGCTCAACGACCTGCAGGCCGACGTGTTCCCGAAAGCTCTTGCGTTGATAAAACCGGGCGCGCTGGAGCGCGACATCGCCGTGGAGATAGAGTACATGCTACGCAAAGGCGGGGCGGATGGCCCGGCCTTCGATTTTATCGTGGCTTCCGGCGAGCGCTCGGCGCTTCCCCACGGCGTCGCGTCGGGAAAGACGCTCGACGATGGCGATCTGGTGACGCTGGACTGGGGCGCGAAGAAGTGGGGGTATCACTCCGACAACACGCGCACCGTCGCGCTCGGCGAAACGGACAAGGAGCTTGCGAAGGTTTACTCGATAGTGTTGGAAGCCAACAAATCTGCCATCGAGTTCGTCCGTCCCGGCGTGACCGTAAAACAGGTGGACGACGTTGCGAGGAGAATCATTACGAAAGCCGGGTATGGCGATTTTTTCGGACACGGCACGGGTCACGGCGTTGGGTTGGACATACACGAAAAACCTACGGTCTCATGGCGCGAAGAGACGGTCGTCCAGCCCGGCATGGTGTTCACGATAGAGCCAGGGATTTATCTGCCCGGCAGAGGCGGCGTGCGGATAGAGGACATGGTGGCAGTGACCGAGAGCGGATGCGACGTGTTGAGCGAGCGGATACCGAAGGAGTTTATGAGGGTGTAGGAATATGAAGCTGTTTACCTAATTAAACATCACTGATCAACATCTTCAAAAATGGATCTCGTTTGTTCACCAAAAGTTCCACTTTTCCCATGATAATATT
>JADGAO010000253.1 GCA_015231995.1 Nitrospinota bacterium
TTGTCATTCTGAACGGAGCGTAGCCCTTCGAAAGACTCAGGGTAAACTCCGTGAAGAATCTATCTAAAAAAATTATTCTGCTTTGATCCTTCGGTCGCTAACGCTCCCTCAGGATGACAAAAACATTGTCATCCTGAGCAACGCGAAGAATCTATCAAGAAGAATATTCACTTATGCTTTGATCCTTCACTTCGTTCAGGATGACAACAGTCGCAAAGGCTCCCTCAGAATGACAAAAATATGGAAATCGTTTGGTTGTGCAAAGGTCTCCCTGTCAGGAAGCCTTAGTTGGTTGAGCGCGTACAGGAAGCATCCCTCACTGGCCTGCCCGGCGCCGGAACTGAAAAGGCGAGATGTAATCGGGATGTCCCCAGATTCCCTTTTTTTCGCTCTTGGCCAGGTTCTCGGCGTCAAAGAGAAGTTGGACGTAGTCCTTATTGAACGCCGAAGGGTTGGAGCGGACAGGCTCGTAGATTTCCGCCATTCCACGACGGACCATCTCGACGTTGATGTTCATCTTATCCAGAAAGACCATCCCCTCTACCCTGCCGTTTTTATCTTTTCCAAAGGATTCGATTATCACTTCTTTATTAAGAATCAGACCGGAAAGAAGTTTTATTGATTCGGTGTATAGCGGTTGTTTGTCGAAAGTTTTCTCGTCCATGTCCGGCGCGTCAATATAAGCGATCTGCACGCGCACCTCTTTTCCCAAGTCGTCTTTGATGGCTATCGTGTCGCCGTCGTAGAGTTTGAAAACCTTCCCTAAAATGAGGTTCTGGGTGTCCTCAGGCTGAGAAAAGGCGAAGACGGGCTGAAAAACCCAGCCAATACATGCCAAGGCGAAAACGAGCCTGAGATATTGAAAAGACTGGAAGCCTCGACAGGCTAATTTCCTCATCAGGTTTTTCCTGAAAAACTATATTAGTTTCACTTGAGCCGCAAAACCACAACCAGGCTCGACCGCAGTTTTAAGTATCAATATTAGATTAACACCGGACAATATTCAACCATTTTGAGTCTTAAATATTTCAAACGATTAAACACCGGCGGCTCCCTCTGCATGGAACGATTCTTTTCATTTGAAGGATTCGACAGTGTCTATGGATATCAGGGCGAAGCTTCCCGCTTTTGGGGGCTGTAGGGTCGCCAGGAATTATCCTAACCATGTCTTCCTCATCTTCCCCAAAAAAGCATAAAATACGTCTTGGCGTAAAATTATCCCGGCTTCATCGAGGTGACATGATCGTAGCGGCTGTTCAAACTCTGGCGGGTTCGGATATTCGTCTTAACGTTTCCCGCGCTGTTGCGCTGGTGGAACAGGCTGTCTCCAAAGGCGCACAACTCGTCGCTCTCCCGGAGTATTTCGCCTATCACGGGCCGGAAGAGACTTGGGCGAAGATAGCGCAAGAGGGTGAGGCGATACTTGCCCAGATGAGCGCGCTGGCCGCCAGCTCCCGCATATTCCTCCTTGCAGGCTCCGTACTGCTACCATCCGGCGTCGAGGGCAAGTCCCTCAACGTCTCCGTCCTGTTCGACCCGGACGGACGCGAACTTGCGCGATACGCCAAGGTTCACTTGTTCGACGCCGTAACCGAGAAGGGCGCGTATAAAGAAAGCCAGTGGCTTGTTCCCGGAGCCTCCCAGCCTGTCGCCAACGTCGCCGGATGGTCAGCCGGGTTTTCCATCTGTTTCGACCTGCGGTTTCCAGAGCATTTTATTTCGCTTCGAGGGAGAGGAGCGGACGTTATATTTGCCCCGTCGGCCTTCACTATGGAAACCGGCAAAAGTCACTGGACGACTCTTATAAAAAGCAGGGCCATGGACACGCAATGCTACATCGTCGCCCCGGCGCTATGCGGCGGCTATTCGCCATCGCGCCAACTCTACGGGCATACATCCATCGTCGACCCGTGGAGTGATATAATGGGCGCTGTCGAAGATGGCGAAGGTCTTGCCGTCGCAGAACTGTCAAAGACCAGGTTGCAGGATATCAGGCGCTCCCTTCCATTGCGCTAAATGGCGGGGCGGGCTACATTCGACAAACGCGGGGAAAAATAACCGAACATTTTGAGGGAGCAACTCTTATGTCTGAGACCGCCGCTACAACGATCCAATCCATGTCCACCGAAAACAGGGTGTTCAGCCCGTCGCCGGAATTTTCCGGCAAAGCCTGGGTCAAAAACATTGATGAATACAGGGCCATCTATAAAAAATCGATCGAAGACCCGGAAAAATTCTGGAGCGAACGCGCCGACACGCTCTCGTGGTTCAAGAAATGGAGCAAGGTTCGTGAATACGACTTTATCAATGCCAGCATAAAATGGTTCGACGGCGGGGAGATCAACGTCTCCGTCAACTGCCTCGACCGCCATCTTGCGACGAACGGCGATAAAACCGCCATCCTCTGGGAAGCCGACAACCCTACGGAAACCCGCAAGCTCACATACAGAGAAGTTCACAGGGAGGTCTGCAAGTTCGCCAACGTGCTAAAGAAACATGGCGTCTCCAAAGGCGACCGTGTGACCATATACATGGGCATGATCCCGGAGCTTGCGATTGCGATGCTCGCCTGCGCCAGGATCGGCGCAATCCACAGCGTCGTGTTCGGCGGCTTCTCGGCGGAAGCCCTGCGCGACCGCATACAGGACTGCGGCTCCAACATGATTGTCACTGCGGACGGCGGCTACCGGGCGGGAAAGGTTATCGAGCTTAAAAAGGCGGCGGACATTGCGGCCTCCCACTGTCCAACTGTAAAGCAGATGATCGTAGTGCGGCGCACGGGCCACAGCGTGGACTGGGTGAAAGGGCGCGACATCTGGTGGGACGACGCCATGGCCAATGCAAGCGACGTGTGCGAGCCTGCGAAAAACGCGTCGGAAGACCCGCTGTTCATACTCTACACATCCGGCTCCACCGGCAAACCCAAGGGTGTGCTACATACCACGGCTGGATATCTGCTGTACGTTTCGGAAACGTTCAAATACATCTTCGATTACCACGACGAAGACGTTTACTGGTGCACTGCGGACTGCGGCTGGGTTACGGGCCACAGCTACGTCGTTTACGGCCCGATGGCCAACGCCGCCACGACAGTGATGTTCGAGGGTGTGCCGACATACCCGGAGCCGGACAGGTTCTGGAAGGTTGTGGAGAAACACAAGGTCAACATCTTCTACACCGCGCCCACGGCCATCCGCGCCGTCGCCCGTGAAGGCGAGAAATGGCCAGCCGGGTGCGACCTTTCGTCGCTGAGATTGCTCGGGACGGTCGGCGAACCTATCAACCCCGAAGCGTGGATGTGGTATCACAAAAACGCGGGACGGGAGAAGTGTCCCATCGTTGACACGTGGTGGCAGACGGAGACAGGCGGGATATTGATAACTCCCCTGCCCGGCGCGATTGCCACAAAACCCGGTTCCGCCACGTTGCCCTTCTTCGGCGTAGAGCCGGAGGTCATCAGGCAAGACGGGTCAAAAGCGGCTCCTAACGAGGGCGGTTATCTTGTCATCAAAGCCGCGTGGCCCGGCATTATGCGCACGGTTTACGGCCATCATGCAAGGTTCCGGGAGACCTACTTCTCGCAATACCCCGGCAAGTATTTCACCGGCGACGGCGCGAGGGTGGACAATGACGGATACTACTGGCTCATGGGCCGGGTGGACGATGTCATCAACGTGGCGGGGCACCGCATCGGCACGGCGGAGGTGGAATCGGCCCTGGTCTCGCACGACCTTGTGGCGGAATCGGCGGTCGTCGGCTATCCGCATGACATCAAGGGACAGGGGATATATGCCTTCGTCACCTTGAACCAGGGTGTGGACCCATCTGCGCCCGATTTACGGAAGAAGTTATTGGATCACGTGACAAGGGAGATCGGCCCCATCGCAAAACCGGATATCATCCAGTTTGCGCCGGGATTGCCCAAGACACGTTCTGGCAAAATCATGCGGCGGATACTCCGCAAGATAGCGGAGAACGACATCACAAACCTCGGCGACACGACAACGCTTGCCGACCCGGCAGTTGTGGATAACCTCGTCACCAACAGACCGAAGACGTAACGGATAACGTAGGGTCGATTCACCGGGGCGCCCAAATTGGCTCCCCTGATAAGGGGAGGTGGCGCGTATTCGCGCCGGAGGGGTTGCCGATCGGCGGACTGTTTCCAAACGCTCGGCGGGGTGTTCTTCACCCCGCCGTCCACCGGTAGGGGCGGCGCTCGGGAGCCGCCCTTCCTTTATGACGGGCGCGTCGCAACGCGCCCCTACGAAGATCGAGGGTGAACACCGCGAACAGCGTTGGTCGCTTCTGTTTTACCATTTGGCGACAGCCCCATCAATTGCT
>JADGAO010000254.1 GCA_015231995.1 Nitrospinota bacterium
CGTGGAGTTGCGGCGTGACGTGTTTTCGAGAGGCGCGGCGGATTTTATCTGCAAGCCGCTTGTTCCTGGTGATTTCGTCCCGAGGATACAAAGGTTCGTGGAAAGTTGAGATGATGTTTAGCGAAACTCATATAACTAAGCATATCCACCCGATTTGGATAAATGTAATGTTATATGGTTTTCAGAAAATAGAGCCGCTATCAATTGCATTGGCGTAAATAATTGGCATATGATTTGGGGGGCGTTGAAAAATGAGTATGATAAAAAGCAATATTGCAATGACGTTGCCCGTCTCCCCGGAAGATATCATGCAATCTCACAATCGGCAATTGACCGTTTTGAACGAGTTGGAAGCGATAGTATATATCGCCGACATGGAAACATACGAAGTAATTTTCGCCAATGCGTATTTGAAAGGTGTGTTAGGCGATGTAATTGGCAAAACATGCTGGGAGTCCCTTCAGGTTGGACAGGCGGGTCCCTGCGATTTTTGCACAAACGCCAAGCTGACTGATAAAAGCGGAAACCCTGTCGGCGTTTACGAATGGGAGTTTCAGAACACCAAAGTGGGCAGATGGTACCATATCCGCGACAAGGCGATAGAATGGGTGGACGGGCGGATAGTGCGGCTTGAAATAGCCACCGACATAACCAAACGCAAGCTCGCCGAAGAAGCCCTCGCCAACAGCGAGAAAAAATACCGTCAGCTCGTCGAAAACCTGATGGAAGGCATCTGGGTGACCGACAAGGATGGCTTCACATCCTTCGTCAACCCCTCTATGGCGCGCCTGCTGGGATATTCCCCCGGCGAAATGATAGGCAAGCATATTTTTTCCTTCATGGACGAACACGCCAAAACATCCGCCATGCAAAACATGGAGCGCCGCAAGCAGGGCATATCCGAGCAACACGACTTCGAGTTCCTCCACAAGGATGGTAGCCCGGTTTACACCGCCATGCAGTCTTCCCCAATTTACGACGAGGCGGGGAACTACACAGGCTCGCATTCCGGCGTCATCAACATCACCCGGCGAAAGCTCGCGGAAGGCCAGTTGAAACAGGCGGAGGAAAACGTGCGGCATTTGTCGAAAATAGAGGCTATCGGCTCTTTGGCGGCCGGGATAGCGCACGAGTTCAACAACACTCTTCACGCCGTCATCGGATACGCGACCCTAGCCAGGGAGAGGTCGAGGGATGACGACAGGCTTGTCCACTATATGGACAACACGCTCAAGGCGTGCAAACGGGGGCAGGACGTCATCAGCAGTTTGTTGACGTTCAGCATGAAAGGCCCCTATTCCCCCATAGCCATTGACGCCGCAAAGCTTGTCACCCAGTCTATCGCGGTGTTGAGGCCGCTATTGCCTTCGACAATAGACATAACATCCGATATTGACAGGGACACAGGAAGCATCCTGACCGACCCGACCATGTTCACGCAGGTCATGGCCAACATCGCCTCCAACGCCGAACATGCGATTGGCCCAAAAATCGGGTGTATCTCGATAAACCTTGCGTCTGTCAATGTCGACCCCGATTACCTCGGTTCAATGCCCGGAAAAATCAAAATAGGCAAGCTCGACGCGGGCAGATACGCCCTGCTGACCATTGCGGACACTGGTTGCGGGATCGCGCCGGAAGTTATGGACAAAATATTCGAGCCGTTCATATCCTACAAACCCAGAGACCAGGGAACTGGGCTGGGGCTGGCTGTTGTCGGGGGGCTTGTTTTACGGGCCGACGGGGCCATCGCCATCGAGAGCAGGCTGGGGATTGGCTCTGCGTTCTATCTCTACTTCCCTGCGACGCAGTTATACGAAGCCCAACATTCGACAACCGGCTTCGAACAAAAAGACGTTGAGCCTAAACACAAATCGAAATGCGTCCTGCTTGTGGATGACGATGCGCTGGTTTTGGCGGTGATGGAGGAGATTCTCACCGGTAGCGGGTTGACCGTCGTGACGGCGGTCAACGGGGAAGAGGCGCTGGATATATTTTACCGGAACCCGGCGCGGTTCGACATTGCGATTATAGACCAGGTGATGCCGAAGATGACCGGAACCGTATTGGCGCAGAAAATGGGAGAGAAGAGGCCGGACATGCCGATGATCCTATGCACGGGTTACGGCAAAGCCTCCGATCATGAGAATCAGGACGAGCCGGAAACGTCCCATACGCTCAAAAAACCCTTCGGCCCAGAAGAGTTGATGAAAATAATCAACGGATGTTTCTCGGGATAACGTCCGCCCTGGGCCGTTTCCCGCCGCCACAAACCACGTTCCCGGCGCGGTTCGTCCCGATTAAGAACCGGAAATGGCTTCTGCGACTTTGGCGGATCGGCTTGAAATCTGCGGTAATCGTATCTTGATTTGCGTCCCTCCAGCTTCCGGGCTTAGCACCTCCAGCTTCCCCTTGTGGGATTTGATCACCACTTCGATGATGGACATGCCTATCCCGAACCCGCCGCGCTTGGTGGTGAAAAACGGGGTGAATATTTTTTCGCGGATATCCTTGGGAATGCCTTTCCCGTCGTCAACCACAGTTATTAATATCCAATCGCCGTCTTGCTTCCAGGTCATCGTCACGAGATTAGCGCCGGCCTCCAGCGAATTGCGCCCCATGTTGTCCAAAGCCCTCAACATTTTCTTTAAGTCCATCATCGCCGTCAGGCCGGGGTCGCCGGGAATAATTTCTATTTTCTTGCCATTGAACCGCTCCGCCAATATCCAACTCCGGTCATAATTTGCGAACAGCCTTTCAATAGTGACTGGCGCAAGCACCGGCGAACCCGACCGGGAGAACTCCAACACGTCGTCGAGCATGTCGCACATCCGCTTGACGGACTGGCTTATAATGTTCTTGGCCATCTCCGGCTTTATCTCGAACAACGCCGCCGCGTTGATAATGGTGTGCATCCCGCCCCGTATGTCATGCGCCAGCGCCGCCGCTGTGCGCCCCACGGCCGCCACGGCCGCCTGTTCGATCAACAGTCTCTCCTGATTATTGATGCTCTCCAGCATGTTGTTAAGGCTGTTGGATATAAGGGTGAACTCGCCCCCGTGGTCTTGCGCGCGCAAACTCATGTCATGGGGAATTTCTCCCATCAGTTTCGACAATTTTCCCAGAGGCGCCGTCAGCAAGATAGCCACGAAAAACGACACTACGCAACCGGCGCCAAGCCAGACGATCGTCAGCGTGAAGATGAAACGCAGGTTCTCGATCATCTTCGCCTGCAGTGTCGCCATCCGGGACTCCACCACCACGTCCACCGGCCAATCTTTTATCTGAAACCTGGAAATAACCTGCCCCTTGTATTCCCATGTAGCCTGCTCCTTGCCGGATGTGGGCTTGCCGTCCGGCGTGCCCGTCCCTTCCGTCCCGCTGGCGGCGTCCCCAGATGTGTAGATTGTTCCCAGTTTTTGTCTGGACTGATCCGCCATCACCCTGCCGTTTACCCGGTCAACCAACATCAGGTTGGAGTCCGGAGCTACTTTGATCAAGTCCATCCCGCTCCAGAGACGGGAGAATTCAATCCTGGAAAAAACAAAACCGGCGTACATGTGGGCGCGGGTAACCGGCCAAGCCATCTCTACGATGTATTTCAAATCTTCGCCGATGATGATGCCGGATTTGTAAACCCGTCCGGCTCGAATCTCCTTAAGCCCGGCGAAACCGTCAAAATCGCCCGCCCGGTTCAACGGGTCGCTACCTGTGACAACGGCCCCATTCTCGTCCACAATCCTGATGTCGTGAACATACTGGTTCGACGAGGCGATGAAATCCACCTCGCGTTTCAAGGTCGTTCGATCCACGCTTTCCAACGCCACCAGGTTGACGATGGTCAGCATCGGCGCCGTCATGGCCGCAAACTCGCTTGCGTTTTCCCGCGAAAGGCTCATAGCGGTCTGCTCGTGGAGTTCCACGATTTGCTTCTTCATGTCGGTGCGGTACATCCATCCCGCTATCGCCAGTAACGGCACGGATATGGCCGCGCCCATCACCACCATGGCGGCAAAGCTATATCGGAACGAACGGGAGCGGAACTTATCCTTTACCCACTTAGCCCTGCTCGTCACCATAAAGCTATAACCCTCCACGGGAGCGCAGATGGGTCGCCCGCAAGCGTTTCATCGGAGTTAAACGCCCACATGAGACGCCAAAGGATTTTGTCCATCAAATTATTCGTTATTATTATATTCATGTTCTCTGCGTCTTGACGCCGCCATGGAGGCGGCGATCAAGACGTTGCGGGCGGGTCGCCCGCGCTCCGGGA
>JADGAO010000255.1 GCA_015231995.1 Nitrospinota bacterium
AGCCGTTCTTAACCCCGCCGCCGTTGTTTCTTCCAACGAAAAATATTAAGAGTTCACGGTGAATAACACCTCGAACAGCGGAGGTATCGGGTGGGGCAGTGGTTAATTCGTACGTTCCTGCGATTTCCCCCCTCCCTCCCTCTTCCGCAATCCTGTATACTTATTCATCCGGGGCGTCGGCGGGCGCGCCCTGTCTGGTTGCTTCTAACGTGGCTCCGCTATCCACACTGGAGATTTGAATGGAATACGAGACAGTTATTGGGCTGGAGGTTCACGTCCAGCTTTCCACTAAATCAAAACTTTTCTGCTCCTGCTCCACCAAGTTCGGGGCGGAGCCGAATGGGAACACTTGCCCGGTATGCTTGGGGATGCCGGGCGTATTGCCGACGTTAAATGGCGAAGTCGTCCGCAGGGCCATCATGGTCGGGTTGGCGACGGGTTGCAAAATAGCCCCGTATTCCACCTTTGCGCGGAAGAACTATTTTTATCCCGACCTGCCCAAGGGGTATCAGATTTCGCAATTCGATCAACCCATCTGCGAACATGGCGAGATCGAGATTAACCTCAACGGCGCGCCCAAACGCATCGGCATAACGCGCATCCATATGGAAGAAGACTCCGGCAAACTCATCCACGGCGAGAACCTTGGCAATCCCGATTCCAGCTATGTGGATTTGAACCGCGCTTCTGTGCCGTTGTTGGAGATCGTCTCGGAGCCTGACCTGCGTTCCGCCGAAGAGACGAAGAAATATGTTGAGAAATTGAAGACCATACTCGAATACCTCGACGTCTCCGACTGCAACATGGAGGAAGGCTCGCTCCGTTGCGACGCCAACGTCTCCATCCGGCCAATGGGCGAGAAAAAGCTCGGCACGCGGTCGGAGCTAAAAAACATGAACTCGTTCCGGTTCCTCACCCGCGCCATCGAGTACGAGGTGGAACGGCAGAAGGAGATTCTGGAAAGCGGCGGCAGGGTGATACAGGAGACCAGGCTATACGACCCGGACAGGAACGTGACGCAATCCATGCGCGGCAAGGAAGAGGCGCACGATTACCGCTATTTCCCGGAGCCGGACCTTACGCCGATAGAACCGTCCAACGAGATGATAGAGAAAATACGCGCGGAACTGCCCGAACTGCCCGACGCGAAGAAAGACCGGTTCGTGGCGCAGTACGGCCTGCCGCTGTACGACGCCGAAGTGCTTACGGCAAGCCGTGGCGTGGCGGATTATTTCGAGTCCGCCGCCAAAAACGTGAAGACGCCCAAACTCGTCTCCAACTGGGTGATGGGCGACATCCTGCGCGTGATCAACGACAACGGCCTTGCCGCCGCCGATTGCCCCATCAAACCCGAAAACCTTGCGGAGATGATCCGGCTTATCGAAGACAACGTAATCAGCGGCAAAATAGCCAAGACCGTTTTTGAAGAGATGGAAAAAACCGGCAAAAGCCCGAAGGCCATCGTGGAAGAAAAGGGCCTCGTCCAGATAACCGACACAAGCGCGATAGAGGCGGAGATAGACAAAGTCATCTCTGCGAACCCCTCGCAATTGGCGGACTATAAAGCGGGCAAAACAAAACTGCTGGGCTTTTTCGTGGGGCAGGTCATGCGCGCCATGAAGGGCAAAGCCAACCCGGAAATGCTAAACAAGTTGCTAGAGGAGCGGCTTGGGAAAGCCTGATACGGCTGATCTGGAAGGCCGGATCATCGCCCATCTCGGCACGCGGGTGCGGATCAAAACCGCGCAGGGCGTCGTGGAGGTCAAACCGCCGCGTAAATCCGCCGGATGGGCCGTTGGCGACATCGCTGTCATCCGGGGCGGAATGGGAGTGGAAATCCGCGACAGAAAAAACGAATTGAACAGGGTCGGCGGCAACGGCGAAAAACAGACGCTGGCGGCCAACGTGGACCTTGTGGTGGCGGTGACGGCGTGCGGGGAAGCGTTCAAGCTTGGGTTGATTGACCGGTTCTGCGTAACAGCGTTCCGTATGGGAGCCGGTTTTTCGATAGCGCTCAACAAGATGGATGTCGAGGGGGCGGATCGGCAATTGATGGAAGCGAGGGCTTACGAAACGTTGGGGGTTCCCGTTTATCCGGTCAGCGCCCGCACTGGCGAGGGGATGGAGAAATTAGCCGAATCGCTTTCGGGCAAAATATGCGCCCTGTTGGGACATTCCGGCGTTGGTAAAACATCAATATTAAACCGGCTTGCGCCCGGCCTGGACAGGGCTGTGGGCGAAGTTTACGGAAAGTCCGATCAGGGCAGGCACACTACCACCATGTCGCTGATGGTGGAATTGCCCTGCGGCGGCGCGATTATAGACTCGCCGGGATTGCGCCAGTTCAACCCCGTTGATATCGAGCCGAGGGACGTTGCGGAGTTTTTCCCGGGAATAAGGGATTTCTCCGGCAAATGCAAATTCCGCGACTGCGTCCACATGACGGAGCCGGGTTGTTCGGTGAGGGCGGCGCTTGCGGACGGCAGGCTGGACGCTCAACGATACGCAAGCTATACCCGCCTGCTGGAATCTATCAGGACGAACGCCGCCAAGAAGGGGTGGGAATAAACGCTCATGAACAAACACATCGCTTTGCTCAGGGACTTTTCGGAGTTGATCAACTCCGTCGCCGACAAGAACAATCTCCTCAAAACCCTCGTAATCACCGCCACCCGGGTTTTGGAAGTGAAGGCTTCGTCGCTGATAATGCACGACCCCAAAAGCGACAAGCTCTATTTTCACGTCGCAGTCGGGGACAGCAAGGAAGACGTCAAACAGTTCGAGCTTGAAAAAAGCGAAGGGATCGCCGGATGGGTGTTCGAACACGGCCTCCCACTGCTTGCGCCAGACGTCTCCGCAGACCCCCGCTGGTCGCCGAGAATCGCCCAGTCTATCGGGATGGACACGCGCTCCATCGCCTGCGCCCCGCTTATCGTTAAGGGTAAAACCATCGGCGTGATGGAAATCATTGACCACGAAACCGGCGCGCCGCTCTCCGAGACGGATATGGAGTCACTGCAGGCGTTCGCGGGCCTTGCCGCCACAGTGCTGGATGCGGCCAGCGTGCGCCAGGAAGTTGAACGGGAAAACAAAAGCCTGCGCGAGAATATCCGGGGCCGATGGGCGATAATCGGCAAATCTCCGGCAATGGAACGGGCGAAGGCCGACTGCATGAAAGCCGCCTCTTCCAAAGCCACGACGCTGATTACCGGCGAATCGGGCGCAGGCAAAGAACTTTTCGCGAGGCTCATCCACGAAAACTCGCCGAGAAGGGACAAACAACTTGTCGTCGTCAACTGCGGAGCGCTACCGGAAACATTGCTGGAGCGGGAGCTTTTCGGACATGAGAAGGGCGCATTCACCGGGGCGGATTCCCGCAAACCCGGCCTGTTCGAGACTGCGGACAAAAGCTCTATATTCCTCGACGAGATAGGCGACACAAGCTCGGCGATGCAGATAAAACTCCTTCGCGTTTTGCAGGAGGGGACTTTCATGCGGCTCGGCGGCCAGACGCAGGTCCACGTGGATGTGCGCGTGATCGCCGCCACAAACCGCGATCTTGAAAAACTCGTCGAGCAGAAAAAGTTCCGCGAAGACCTCTATTACAGACTTAATGTCATCAGGGTGCATCTCCCCCCTATCCGCGAACGCAAGGACGATATCCCCGAACTCATCGAGCATTTCCGGGAAAAATCCGCCGCGAAAATGGGGAGAAACGTCAAGTCATTCTCGCCGGAGGCCCGCAACGCGCTTCTCTCCTACTCATGGCCCGGCAACGCCCGTCAGATGGAAAACGCGATCGAACGCGCCGCGATAATGTGCGAAGGCGGCGTGATACTGCTGGAGGATTTGCCGCCGGAGATAAGCGAGATAAAAACCGGGGAGATTCAGGCCGGCGCAACGCTGAAAGACGCGCTCAACAACTTCAAGAAAAAGTTTTTGACCCAGTCATTGTCGTTTTGCGGGGGGAACCGGACAGCCGCCGCAAAAATGCTGGATATCCAACGCACATACCTGAGCCGGTTGATAAAAGAGCTGGATATCAACGTCTGATGGGGTTGGAGTGTGATTGAATGATTCTCTGCTCGCGCGCCTCTCACCCGGCCTTCGGCAAGCTCAGGCGACCGAAGCAAAGTTGTTGAGGGGAGTCCGCTTTTTGTCATCCTGAGGGAGTCTTCGACCGAAGGATCGAAGTATAACCCCGGATTCCGAAGTTGAAAACGCTTTGGCTCCTGATTGCTTTGTTTTTCATTGA
>JADGAO010000256.1 GCA_015231995.1 Nitrospinota bacterium
ATCCATGGACATAAACCCTCGTTGGCATTACAAATCAGTCAATTCGCCATTTTAAGCTTAAGAGTGAAGTCTATTTCCAATCAGCGGCAATGTCAATTGCCCCATCAGGTGTGGCGCCGCTGTTGGCCATACATCCATTCCCTCTATTTGACTAGACGTTTGGCTTGAACTTACAATAGCTAAGTGTCAGGCGGGGCCTTCAAACTAAAGGATCGTTTTGTTGAACCATCGGTTAGCGCCAATGAATAAATTCCGCGTTAAAGTCGCCGCGATGTCGGTCTTCGCCTTTTTCCTGCTGTTCACGGGCCACTCCTGGTCTGCTCCGATTAAGGCCAAGGCTGTTTATGTCGAAGGCTCTGTCAATGTGATATCCATCGCCGATTCGAAAATGCGCGCCGTCGCCAGAGGCGACACATTCGCGGAGGGGGACAGGATCAAGACCTCCGCCAACGGGACGCTGGAGGTTGAATTCGACACCGGCGACATAATCCGGCTCGATAAAAACTCGGACCTGGTCATAAAGGCCCTCAACCGCAATTCCAGCGGCTCCACATTCTCCATCTTCAGCCTGATGATCGGAAGGGTGAAATCTGCGGTTTCGAAGCTGGCCGACAGCAGTTCCAAGTTCGAATACCACACCAAGGCCGCTGTCTGCGGGGTATCCGGCACCCCTCCTTTCGTGGTGGAGACCACGAACGGGGAGACGAGCGTGGATCTGCTCGGCGAACCAGGGGAGAAGGGCGCGGTGTATGTCCGGGGCATGGACCCGGCGGGAACGATGGTCATGGTCTTTTCCGGCAACCGCTCTATCGTGAATTTCGGCGCGCCGCCGCTTGCGCCGTTTCTCATCTCGCCGGAAAGGCGGCAGTATTTGAACAGGACGATTTCTTTCAAAACCGCCCCGAAAGCGCATCAGGCTCCGGAAGCGAAAAGGGATGGCCCCGCCACAAAGGAGGAGGCAAAAGAAATTGCCGCCGACAATAAGAGTCTGCCGGAACCCGGCGGGGCAAATGATCCTGCCGCCAATTTGCAACCGGACGCCGACTTAGGTTTCCGCGACGCCATAGACAAGATGACGCTCAACAATCTGAGCGGTAGCGTAAGCGTTCCAACTCAATTAAGCCCCGAAGATGCGACGGAAGCTGGCGGAGCCGAACAGCTCGGCAACCAGGATCAGGGAGTGATCGGCGAGCAGACGACCACGTCGGGCGCCGACGCGCCGCCCCCCGCGACATCCAACGTGCAGATCAGGATAAGGCTCAAGTGATGGCGCTGGCAAGGCTACTTCTGGCGGGCGCGTTTTTGTTGTCCATGCCGGGGGCGCTCCACGCCAAGGAGAAGGAACGCAACCCATGGCTTCTCACCGTCTCCTCTAACCACGGTTCGTGGACTTCGGACAAATTTTCCGCCGACGGGTCGCAGTCGGTCGGTTTTTTACAGCTCGCTTACGATCTGGAGACGATGGGCGCTTCCGTCTCCACCACTTACGCCAGCGCCTCGTATAAGGCGGCTGGGGCGGACGGGCGGTTCGATATCAACACGTTCGCGGACACGGACATCTCCACGTTCTACATGGCCAAGCTCGGCGATTTGACGCTTCGCGGCGGGGTTGACCTGCGGGTTCCCACCGGCAAGAGCGCCTACACCAACGAGCAGATATCCAGAATCATGATCGACAAGGTCAGCCAGGAGATAATGTTGCTCAACACCTATGGCGGCGGCCTGAATGTCGTCCCGCATTTCGTGGCTGTGTATTCCATGAAAGGTTTCACCGTCGGCGCGGCTGGGCGCTACGAATTCACCGGGGATTACGACCCGGCGACCGAGAGCGCCAACGACCAGTTCAACCCCGGCGATAGGCTGACTGCGCTTGTGACGGGCGCGTGGGCCATCACGGACGGCGACGCGGTGATGTTCACGGCCTCCTATCTCTCATTGGGGAACGACAAACAGGACGGCAAAGACGTTTTCCGCCAAGGCGACACATATTCCGGCGACGCAAGGTATATCCGCAAGTGGGGAGAGGCCGTTAACACAGTCCTTGGCGTGACGTATAAGAACCAGGGAATAAACCAGGCCCTCACGTCGGAAAGTTATCTGCAAAGCGAGGTCTCCAACTCCAACAACAACTCGCTGGAGGCGTACATCAACGGTCAGTACCGTTATTCCAAAAGCCTTTTGTTGCGGGTCCTTGCAGGGATGAAGGCGATCGGAGCCAACGGCTATGCGGAGGCCGACCCGCTATACGACGCCGGGCTGGACAAAAAATACGCCGAAGCCGGGGCGACCTGGTATTTCACCGACGACATGTACGCCACGGCGCAGTTGCGTTACACGAACATCAATAACAAAAAAGACGCTTTGGCTGAGGCGGACACTGTGTATGAGGTGATTAACGCCGACCTTGCGCTTGTTTACGGCTTTTAACGCGGGAGTCCGGGACGCGGTTATCCGTCGAACTTTATCTTCATCGCAAGGATCGCCGACGCAAGCGCCAGCACGATGGCGTTGGCGGCTATTATCGGAGGCTGGCCCGTCATCGCGCCGTATATCACCCACAGCGCCAGCCCAGTGCACATCATCACGAGCGTCGCCATGGAGATATCCCGCGCGGACTTGAGCTTCCACGTCCGTATGACCTGCGGGACGAAAACGAATGTGGAGACCGTCGCCGCCGCATAACCAATCACTTCTGCAAAGTCCAATTCACGCTCCCAATACTGTTTTCGTTTCCGATATTTTCATGATAGCCAAGGACATATTATCATCCCGTAGGGTTTACAATAATCAGGAATCCAATCATTGAAAGCGCCATCGAAAACGGGACGGGCCTGACGGGGGGCCGGAGATTTCCGGCGGTACGGTTCGCCAGACGAAAACGAAACGGGGATAAGGAAAACGGTAAATGGAACAGGTAAAAGAGATATCGCCAGCCTCGTTGCTTTATCGGGCGAGGAACGGCTATTCCCCGCTTCTGCTCGACGTGCGCAACGAGGAGGATTTCGGAAGCTGGAAAATAGAGTGCGTAAAAAACCAGGTCAACATTCCGTACATAGATTTCATCGAGGACGCGGAAGGCTCCCTGGCTAAAATTCCCAAGGCGGACGAGATCATAGTCCTTTGCGGCAAAGGCGGGGCCAGCGCGTATGTGGCCGATATTTTGCGGTCAAAAAACATTCCGGCGATGAATGTTTCCGGGGGGATGAAGGCGTGGGGTTCCATTTACATCCACTCCCAAATCTGGCTCCGGGACGGCGCAAGCGTGACGCAGTTCAACCGCGTTGGGAAAGGGTGCCTGTCGTACATGCTCGCCGCAGGCGGGGAGTGCGCCGTGATAGACGCCTCGCGCCACATCGAGCAATACATCGCCCACGCCACAAGCCACAACTTGAAAATCGCCCATGTGTTCGACACGCATCTTCACGCGGATCATCTTTCCGGCGGGGCGCGGCTGGCGCAGGCCGTCGCCGCCCGTTATTACGCCGGGGCCGCCGACATGCCGGGGGCTGGGCTGAGTTATACCCCGCTTGCGGATGGGATGGATTTCGACATCGGCGGCAGGGCGTTGAAAGTCGTTTCGATGGCCTCGCCGGGGCATACGCCCGGTTCCACCAGTTTTCTGTTCGCCGACGCCATCCTTTTCACCGGCGACACGCTTTTCATCTCCAGCATGGGCAGGCCCGACCTGGGCGGCCACGCCAAAGAATGGGCGGCCGATTTGTGGAAGAGCGTCCATAAATTCGGGAAATTGGGCGATGGCGTAATCGTTGCGCCTTCCCACACGGCAGGGCTCTCCGAATACGACGCGGATTGGAGGGTAATGCGAACGCTTGGGGAACTGCGCCGGTCAAACCGCCTGCTCACCATCCGTGACGAAACGGCTTTTATCGAGGAGACGTTAAGCCACCTTCCCGCCGAGCCTGAGGAATACCAGAAAATGCGTAAGGCGAATATGGGGCTGGATTCGCCGGACGAACAGACGATGGAGCAGTGGGAGCTTGGCAAGAACCGTTGCGCCCTGGAGACTGCGCGGAAAGGTTGACGGGCGCGGCTTTGGCATTCTAAACGGAATGTCATTCTGAACGGAGCGTAGCCCTTCGGCGGACTCAGGGTAAACTCCGTGAAGAATCTATCGAAAAAAACATTCTATTATACTTTGATCCTTCGGTCGTGGACTCCCTCAGGATGACACGCTTACAAATCGCCCCATCGAAATTCCCGCGACTCTAAAAGTCCAACCCCTTTTG